>JAPLMW010000036.1 GCA_026386845.1 Phycisphaerae bacterium | reverse complement strand
AGTTTTCTTATCGCTATGGTCAACGGTTTCATTGCTGATTTAGCCCCCGCCACTTGGGGCGGGGTTAGGCCGCCGCAAACGGCGGCCGCTAAATTTGTTGGTATTATTCTTACGATTTGCGCTGTATCCGCGGCGATTTTTTACGGCCGATACAGAATTAATCAAACAGCGGCTTTTCTTGAAAACGGGCCGGTAATCGGCGTAGTGCAGCCGAATCTGCCGGTCGAGGCAGGCAGGGAGACTGAGCCGTTAGAGGAAACATTCCTGAAACTGCTTATCGACAGCAGGACTTGTTTTTCGATGACTAAGCCATCGCTTATTATTTGGCCGGAGACAATGGTCGAGGCTGTGCTTGACGACAGTTATTTAAAACTCGTATCGGACGACGATACGGCAAAAATATTTCACAGCGCACTTTTGCGTCATTCGAGCGAAGGCGTTTATCTTCTTGTCGGTGCGTTTGCGGGAGAGGCACAGAAAACAGGTGATAAAATTAAACTTAAAACGAATTACAACTCCGCTTTTTTGTATGAGCCGAACCAGACAGGCGCTCGCCAGCAATACAATAAAATTCATCTTGTGCCGTTCGGCGAGTATATTCCTTTTAAAAATATTCTGCCGGTTCTCGGCAGGTATCTGATGGAGCTTACGCCTTATGACTACGATTACACGCTGAATGCCGGCCGGGATTTTACCGTTTTTAAAATTAAAGCCGCCGATAAAACATATCGGTTTGGCGTGCTGATTTGCTATGAGGATACTGTGCCGAAAATCGCCCGGACATTAACGCTTGATAAAAATAAAAATAAACAAATCGACTGGCTTGTCAATATAAGCAATGACGGCTGGTTCGTAAGGCAGGGGAAAGAAAAAATAAAACCGACAGTTGAACTTGGGCAGCATACGGCGATATGTGTCTTTCGTGCGGTGGAAAATCGTGTGCCTGTAATTCGCAGCGTAAATACCGGCATAAGCTGTTATATAGATTCGCTTGGGCGAATGCATAATGATTACGCCGATGGCACAGTTGCCAAACAGGTATTTGACAGGGCAGGCCAAAGGGGCTGGTTTGCTGACCAAATAGTTATCGACAAAAGGGTTACGTTTTTCAGCCAAACAGGTCAGAACTTGGAAATCAGTTGCGGCGTATGTTTGATTTTTACCGTCTTTGTGTCGATATATAAAAGTAGAAAACATAATGCAGAAAGAAGCTGATGAGTAAAGAAAAATTAAGAATATTTGTCCTTATTTTAATTTTAACCTGTTTATTTACAAATTGTTACGGCAGTGCGTCTGAGACGGTAAAAAGTCTTGTCGCAAATGCGGAAAAGATTGTATCAGATGGCCTGAAAAGTCCGGAAGGCATAATTCGCACCAATGCCATTGAGGTAGTCTCATCAAGCAAAAAAATCGAGTTTTTGCCTGAAATTGTCGGGCTTTTAAATGACAATATAATGCTTGTCAGATTTGCGGCGGCAGTCGCGATAGGGGATATGGAATATAAAGGGAGCGAAAAACAACTGCAGCAGCTTTTGAACGACCTTGACGTAAATGTAAAGATAGCAGCAGCTTATGCGCTGTGCAAGCTCGGAGAAAAACAGCATCTGGCCATTATTCAGAAAGCGGCTGAAGTTAATGACCAAGCTGTCAAAGCGAACGCTGCATGGCTGCTGGGAAAACTCAAGAGCACCGAGTCCCTGCCGATTCTTTACCGGCTGAAAGACAGCGGAGATTCAAGCGATAAAGTGGCCTTTGTCGCCACAGAAGCAATCGCCAGAATAGGCGATGAAAAAATATATAATAAAATCTGGACGATGCTCATAAGTGTTTATGTGGACGATAGATGTATGGGTATCTATGCTATGGGAGCTCTTGGCGGCGAGAGGGGAAGGGATACCATTTTGACTATGCTCGATGATGATATTCCACAAGTCAGACTTATCGCTGCAGAGCAGCTTGGCGCTCTGGGCGATAAAAGCGGACAATTCGTTGTTCTCGAATACCTGGCCGGTCCAAAGCAGCAGGAAAAATTTTCGGCTGAAAGGTGCGATATCCTTGCCGCACTGGCAATAGGGCGAATCGGCACCGATAAACTCACGGAATACCTGCCCAAACTGCTTAAAAACGACTCCCCAGCCGCCCGGCTTGCAGCGGCAAAGAGTGTTTTTATCCTCGAAAAACCCAATTAATACGAAAATGTGGGGGTAAAAATAACTTGACCTTCCGGCCTTATAAACTTAGAATCCCTGTAGCCTGAATTTTACTTATAGTTTTAGTGAGTAGTTAGATGATGGTAACTTTTTTAGCTGTCAGGAGCGAAAGGAGCCTGTTTTGAGTACGCTTACGAAGATTTTGATAGTTTTGTTGTCATTATTCTCTCTTTTTCTGTGTGGTACTATTGTAACCTATGTCGGCACGGCAAAAAATTATAAAAGCGCCTATGAAGATTTAAAAACCGATGTGTCCGCTTTGCAGGAAAAGAACAAAAGCTATCAGCAGCAGATTGAAGAGAAGAAGCGGCAGATGGATGAGCTTTCAAAAAAGCTGGATTCCGAGATAGCAAATCTCAAGACGGAAAAAACCCAGCTTGAGCAGGATTTGAAAGATGCCAAGGTTGCCAAGGCCGCGCTTGATGAGAAAGTGCAGAGCCTTGCAGCGTCGGCGATGAAATTTGAACAAACCGTCGGCGGTATGGAAAGTTCCCTCACAAAGACAAGAGACGAACTTGAGCAGGCAAGAGCCGAAGGAATTAAGCTTGCCAAGAATCTCAATGAGATAACGGCAAGTCTGGAAGAGAAAATGGCGCAGCTGCAGTCTCTCGATGCGGAAAAGAAAAGACTGCTTGAGGAAAAGACAAAGCTCGAACAGCAGCTTGCAGGAAAAGCGGGGCCGATGGGCACTATAGAGCCGGTTACAACTATACCGGATACCGCAACGAATGCGATTGAGCCGCCGCCAACTACCGCGCTGCAGGGGAAAATTACGGCGATTGACGGCTCGCTTGTAACGCTTTCGATAGGAAGCGCGGACGGCGTTGTAAAAGATATGATATTTCATGTTATTCGCAACGATAGTTTTGTGTGCGATGTGAAGATAACAGATGTGGATACGGAAACCTCGGCAGGGACGATTCAGCTCATTCAGCAGCCGCCGAAGGTCGGCGATATCGTCTCCACAACGTGGTAAAACCGGCAGTTTGATATAACGGGAACTGAAATGAATGAATCAGGAACAACGACTGGCAAAGTAAAGGCATCGAGCAATCTTTACACGGCTCTGCTGGCGCTGGCCTGCGGTGCTGTTGCGGGAACAGCCGGCTTTGTTGCCTATAAATGCTGGTTTATTTACGGGACGCTCTTAAAAATTGTGGAGAATGTTCGTTAATCGACGGCACTGACCGACGGAAATTTACTTAGGTCGCTATATTTTTGAAAGGATTTGAAGTGTTTCTTGACTCGATACTTGGCTGGTTTAGCATGGATATGGGTATCGACCTCGGGACCTGCAATACGCTTGTCTGCGTCAAGAACGAAGGTATTGTGCTTAATGAGCCGAGCGTTGTCGCTGTTCGCAAGGGAACCAATATAGTTCTCAACAACGGCGAGGCGGTAGGGCTTGTGGCAAGGGAAATGCTCGGAAAAACACCGGGGAGTATTTCAGCAATCCGACCGCTCAAAGACGGCGTAATAAGCGACTTTGAAATAACCGAGGCGATGTTAAGCTATTTCATAAAAAAGGTTCACGGCAGAGGCGGACGATGGATAAGACCTCGTGTGGTTATCGCCGTGCCGAGCGGAATAACCGCTGTAGAAAGGCGAGCCGTTATCGACAGCGCCGAAAGGGCGGGCGCCAGAAAGGTTTATCTTGTTGACGAGCCGATGGCCGCCGGAATCGGCGCAGGACTGCCGATTACCGAGCCCACCGCTTCTATGATAGTCGATATCGGCGGAGGCACTACCGAAGTTGCGATTATGAGTCTTGCAGATATAAGCACCTGCGAATCCGTACGTATCGGCGGCGACGATATGGACGAAGCGATAATCAATCATCTCAAACGCACATACAATCTCCTTATCGGCGAGCCGAGGGCTGAGCAGGTTAAGATTCAGCTCGGTTCCGCTGCTCCGCTTGAACAGGAGCTTACAATGGAAATAGCCGGCAGGGATACCATATCGGGACTGCCGAGAAAGATTGTCATAACCAGTGAAGAAATCCGCGAGGCGCTCAAGGAGCCTATAAGCGGAATTATCGAAGCGGTTACCAGAACACTTGAAAAGGCCGAGCCGGAGCTTGCTGCCGACCTCATCGACAATGGAATGCATATTTGCGGCGGCGGTTCGCTGCTTCGAGGCATAGATAAAACTCTTGCAAATGCGACCGGACTGACCGTAAAGAGAGTCGATGAGCCCTTAACATGCGTTGCCAGAGGCACCAGTGTATATCTTGAGAACCTCGAACTCTGGAAAGACACAATGGAACATAGCGGCTACGGATGGGAATAGGAGCTCAAATTAATCCGCCTGCAGCGGGCACACCGGTTTGAGAGATTAAATGGCACGATCGAGATTCAAACCGTCGAAACTTACACTTTTAGTCGGCCTGGTTTTAATGGGTTTTATTCTGCTGCTTATCCCGCAGGATATAACCTCAAAACTGAATTTTGCATTTATCGATATTTTCGGCTTTTTCCTGAACATCGGCTCCTCAGCGGCTTATCAGCAGAATTCTCAAAACGACCCGCTTTTCTCTGTGTCTCGACAGGAATATAACAAACTGCAGGCTGCTTACGAGAATCTTCAGGAGAAAGTTTCTGAACAGGAAAAGCAAATCGAGCAGCTCAGCCGGGTCAGGATGACCGAACCCGACCCCGCCGCGGGGCTTGTGCTGGCAAAAATTGTCAATCGCAGACAAAACGAGTTCATCATAAATCGCGGTTCTGCCGACGGCCTTGTAAAAGGACAATACGTTCTCGGCGACAATGCCGTTATTGGCTGTATCGAACAGGCCTCGGCGGATATATCGAGCGTTAAACTGATTACGAGTTCGGCCTGCAAACTCCACGTCAAGATATCCGCGCCGGATGTGAATTCTTATTTCAACGGCACGATACAGGGTGACGACAAAAATCGTGCGAAAATCCTGAACGTGCCGAAAAAATATAAAATAAAAGATGGTTACTATGTATATGCCGCGCCGAAAACGGGCTTTCTGCTTTCGCCGCGGATTATCGGCAAAATATCCAAATGCGTCGTCGATGAGACCAGGCCTCTGCTGTGGGATATAACCGTCAAACCGGCTTATGAATTTGATGATATAACGGATGTAGCGGTAATTGTTATTAAACAAGAACTGAAATGATAAAATGAATCCCGCACCTTCAGATATTCAAATAATAATTTGAAGGGTTGGAAGAGTAACCGGTTGGAGATGCAATAATATGAAACATATATCAAAAGAATGTAAAGAAGGTGCGGGATGAAATGGTGGCGATTTACATTTGTGGTAATACTCGTTGCCGTGCTGCAGGTAAGCGCGGCGATGAATGTTCTGTCGCTGACGAATTTGCGAATCAAGCCGGATGTTCTTTTGATTCTGCTTGTTTATTTTGCCGTTTACTGTGATGTTTACGATGCGGTTATAATTTCATTTGCACTCGGTTTCGCGGCGGATATGACAGGGATGGTTTTAGGACCGCACTTTATAAGCTACGGGATTATCGGCACGGCGATAGCTCATATCAGGAAATTAATCCTGCTCAAAACCACACGCCAGCAGGCGGCGGCTGTTTTTATAACTGGAATTGCAGTGGCGATAATCGCCTTGGTTCTTACGCAGATAAAAGCCCCCCAAATGACAAAGACAGGACTGTTTGAAATCACTGCGGTTGCCGCTTATTCGGCCATTCTGTGGTTTCTGGTAAAATGGCCGGTAACAAAAATCGGCAAATGGCTTGGCGTAGGGGCCCATCGGTTCGGTTTAAAAACTGACGGCAGAGTCTAAGATGTATCCCGTTAGAAATCATAAAAGGTTATAATGAATCTCATTAGAAACCTGGTTTCTAACGGTATGAAAAAAATTTCTAACGGTGTGAAAAAAGGATTTCTAACGGGATGTACGACAGGCGGCTGAAAATATTCGCGTTTCTCTGTTTTTTGTTTGCGGCGGCCTGTGTCGTCCGGCTTGCATATATTCAGCTCAATCCACGTTCTGCCTGGCAAAGCCAGCTTGAGAAAATTTACGCGTCAAAAAGCAAAGAGCTTCCGGCTCTTCGGGGCAAAATCCTCGACAGAAACGGCAAAATCCTTGCGGCTGACGAGGCGAAATTTGCCCTGTGCATAGATTATAACTTTGCCCGACTGGCCGACGAAAGATTCTGGCAGGCGCAGCTGCTGCGGGCTCTTGACGGCCCGGATGCGGAAAATGCCGGCGAGAAAATACGTAAAAAATTTATCGAAGATTTTAATACGCTCAGCGAGATTATTTACAGGTGCGCGCAATTTGAAAATCTCACCTTTGAACAGGTTAAAGAGCAAATAAACCGGCAGATAAACGAGCCGATATGGCAGCTGCGGTATTATCTTGCCTGGAAACGAAAATACCCTGATAAGGAATTCGAGACGGCGGTGCCTGATGCCGATGAAAGACTTCTGCTTGCGGCGGAAATTGACGTGGCGGAAATGCACCAGTCTCAGGAATTGTTCAAGCTCGAAAACGATGACGAAGTCCTTGCCGCTCAGCTTAAATTTCTCGATACCAGCGGCGTCCAGATACAGCCCAGGGCACAGAGATATTATCCGTTTAAGAGCTCGGCATCGCAGCTTATCGGATGGGTCAGGCTGGCCGCACCGGCGGACAATCAGAATTTGAGGGACGAATCCGGAAGGTATATGTATGGCGAGACAATCGGCTTTTGCGGAGTTGAATATGTCTTTGAGCCGTATCTCAGGGGCAGCAGAGGCAAAGTTGTTTATGACACTAACAAAGAAATTTTAAGCAAAACGGAAACACGTTTCGGCGGCGATGTAAAATTGACTATTGATATTGAGCTGCAGCGGAAAATTGAAAATATTCTTAAAAACAGGAATCTCAATCCCTGCTTCGGCCATCCCGCGGCGGTAGTGGTTATTGATGTAAATTCGACTGATATACTTGCTCTTGTGTCACTGCCCGATTTTGACCTGAACAAGGCAAGATGGGACTATTCAAAACTTCTTGCTGATGGAAATAAGCCTGTCGTCAATCGTGCTATCGAAGAATTTTATCCGCCCGGCTCAACTGTAAAGCCTGTGATTCTTGCGGCAGCTCTTGCGGGAGATAAAATCACCGGCGACCAGATAATTTCCTGTCCTTCCCATCCCTCGCCGGCGGGCTGGCCGAACTGCTGGATTTTAAAAACTCTCGGCTACGGCCACGATGAGCAGTGGGCTAACGAAGGCGGAAACAAGGCAAGAAACGCCTTAAGGGGAAGCTGCAATATTTATTTTTCGCAGCTTGCAGACAGGATTTCGCCTGAAAGTCTTCAAAAATGGCTGTTCAGCTTTGGCTTCGGCAAAAATACGCTGCAAAATTTCAGACAGGTTTCGGGAATTATATCGAGCAGTGTGCCGCAGGGGAACGATTTACCTTTTGACCAATTGCCCGGTATTGACCCTGCCGAGAGAAGATTCTTCGGAATAGGCCACGGTAATTTCCGCACGACAGTTCTGCAGGTTGCAAATGTATTTGCGACCCTTGCAAGAGAAGGGGTTTTTAAAAAGGCAAGGATTGTAGCCTCTCAGCCGGCAGATGCAGGTTACAACCTCGGCCTTAATGAAAATATTCTTTCAATAATTTATGATGGGACGCACGCTGTTGTCAGCGAACAGGGCGGCACCGCGTTCAAGCAGTTTGCCGACAGCGGCTTTGAGGAAAAGGGCATAAAAGTTTTCGGCAAGACCGGCTCGACTGAAAAACCTTATGATGCCTGGTTCGCGGGTTTTGCGAAAGACAGTCTCGGTAAGTCGGTGGCTTTTGCGGTGCTTATCGAAGGCGGCCAGCACGGCGCAAGTGACGCAGGCCCCATTGCGAGAGACTTGCTTAGTTTCTGTATAGAATTAGGATACCTTAAATAAAAGGAACTGATAACCGATAACAATTTTCAATCTTCATTTTTCAATCTTCAATCGTCATTCTTCCTTCTTCAATTTTTCAACTTTCAGGTATGTTAAAGTTTTATCCAGAATTTCTGCTGCGACAGGTGCTGCGACGGCTCCGCCTGCGTAGCCTTTGCCGAGATGTTTATTTGGTTTTCTGATGGAGACCGTAACGACAACTGCCGGGTTGTCCACCGGAGCGCCGCCGATAAACGATGCGACATAATTTTCCTCATCGTAAGTGCCGTTGGGATTTACGATGTTGGCAGTTCCGGTTTTGCCCCAGACCTGCCAGTTTTCCAGCGCTGCACTTTTGCCTGTGCCGTTTTTGACGACCTCAACCATTGCCTTTGAAACCAGCCATTGTGCCGTTTTATTGCTGATAACAAAACTGCTGGTCTGCGCAGGTTCTGTTATTTCAACCTTTTTGCCTCCGTTGTAAACTACAGCTTTTACGAGATGAGGTTTTATTACTCTGCCGCCGTTGGCGATAGTGCAATAAGCACAGGCCATTTGCATCGAGGTTACCGACACTTCATGACCAAACGGCACTCTCGCAACGCTGTAGCCGTTCCATTTCTTGAGGTCCCGCACCAGGCCCGGCTCTTCGCCGAGCAGGTCAATGCCTGTTTTTCTGCCGAAGCCGAAAAGTTTTACGCCTTCGTAAAGTTTCGCAGCTCCCATTCTCTGACCGATTTTTGCCATTCCGATATTGCTCGAATGTGAAAGGATTTCGCTGATGGTAAGAGTTCCATAACCTCCTTCGCGATATTCGCCGATTGTGCCGAAACCCTTGCCGCTGTAATGACCGTTTTCGCAGAAGATAGAGTCATTCGGATTGATTGAGCCTGTTTCAAGTGCCCAGGCGGCGACCATCGGCTTAAAAATACTGCCCGGCTCATAAGGATCGCTGAGTATATGATTGCCGAGACTTTTCGCGTCCGCGTCTTTTAAATTTATCGGGTCAAAATCAGGCAGAGAAACCATTGAAAGGATCTCGCCGTTGCACGGGTCCATAACAAGAGCAACTGCGGATTCAGCCTGAAAGGCTTTAAACTGTTTCAGAAGGGCGGAATGCGTGAATTCCTGAATTGTTGCGTCTATTGTCGTTATTATATCTGAACCATCCTCTGCGAAGGATTCGAATCGGCCCAGCCGAACTGGTCTTCTTGCGGCATCGGAAAAAAAAATACTCCGGCCACAAGAGCCGCTAATCTCCTTATTGTATTTTAATTCCAGTCCCGCAAGTCCCTCCTGGTCTGTGCCGACAAAACCTATCGCGTGAGCGGCTGCGGAGCCGAGAGGGTAATATCTTTTCCATCCGCTTTCGATGCCGATGCCGTCTATTTTGAGTATCTGCTTTCTCTGCTCGTCGGTAAGTTTTGCGTCGGTGATTATGGGGATATATCCCTGATTGCGGCCGGTGAGTATTAGTTTGGAAATTTCAATAGGGCCGATGCCGATGACAGTTGACAGCTCTTGTGCTGTTTTTTTAATGTCTGTGATTGCTCGCGGCTCGGCGAATAAGGTATCGACCTTATAACTTGCAGCAAGGATTCTGCCCCGGCGGTCGAGTATCGCGCCTCTGCGGGGTCTTTCAAGAAAATTGGACTTCTGGGCTTTTACTGAGATTCCATCATAATAACCGGCCTCGAAATATTGAAGGTAAAAGCAGCGGACCCCGACCGCCGCCAAACCTGCCGTGACGAGAAATAATATCGCTAACGCAAATTTATTTCGCATATATTAGTCTGTTGTTTTGTTTTTATTTTTGAGTGCTTCGGAAACAGAAGCGGGATTGATGAGAGATTCAAGCTGCAGCTGCTGCTGCCAGAGCTGCTGTTTGAGTCTTGTCTGTATTGCCTGACAGGTGCGGAATTTGTAGAAAGCGATGTTCTGTTCTCTGCGCAGATAAATCACCGCTGAACAAACAAAACACAGGACAAGAACTACGAAAATGTAACGAAAAATACTCACGCTGTCAACGTGCCGGAAGTTTTAATTTCATACCGACCTCGAGTTTCTCCGGGTCGGTAAGTACGGATTGATTTAACTGAATAATTTCAGAGAATCTGTTGCCGTTGCCCAATTGTGCCTGGGCTATCTGCCATAGACTGTCGGATTCCTTCACAACGTATTCTCTATACTGTTCTTTGGATGATTGATTGGAGGCTTTGGCGGTTTGAGGAGATGTAATTTTTGAAACCTTTTCAGAAACCTTTTCAAAAAGGCCTGTCTTTAGGAGTGTATTCGTCTTGTCTTCAAGCGGCGGTATAACCAATTTCTGTCCGACCTGAATAGCATTTATGGATGAAAGTTTGTCTTTGTTTGCATTAAAGATTTTTTGGATGGAAGCGGGTTTTTTGCCGATTTCAGGCCCATACATTTTTTGTGCGATTTCCGCCAGATTGTCTCCCGGACCGACAACATAAGTTATGCCTGCTTCCTGCCGGTCTGCGGTTTTTTCAGCGGGTTTTATCGCAACAGGCTCTTTCTGCATAGTGTTAGTATCAACCGTCTCTGTTGTTTTTACCGCCTCCTGGGCCGCGGGCATAAGGGCCTGGTAGCGGGTTTCCGCGGGACTGTTCAGGTCGATTTTCGGAGTTTCTGTTATCACGGGCATATCAGGTTTGCGGCTCAGGACAGTGGCGATGTTTCTGCTGGCGCCTACAAGTGCCGGCTGCTGCTCCTTGTAATGGCTTATGTAGCTTGCGGTATCGGGTTCTTTGTTGTTCTTGCTTAGAAAAGCGGGGAGACCATTAATAACGAATGTTATGGCTACAATAAAAACAAGTGCTAAAATCAATCCAATTTTTGCATCGGTTGTCATTGACGGAACTCCATTTTCATTTTTAAAGTTTAACAGCCATTCTTAATTTCGCGCTTCGGCAGCGCGGATTTTCATGCTGTTCAGCCTCCGAAGCGGTTACAGGTTTCTTTGTGGCTATTTCATAAATGCCTGCAGCCTTATTTTCCCTGAAATTCATTTTTACGATTCTGTCTTCAAGACTATGAAAACTGATAACTGCTATTTTGCCGTTTTTGTTCAGCAGGTTCGGTGCGGCCGAAAGAAATTTCTTAAGATTTTCAAGCTCGCTGTTCACGGCTATTCTCAACGCCTGAAAAGTTTTCGTGGCCGGGTGAATCCTGCTCTTTCGCGACTTCGGACTGCATTTAAGACTATGGCATATAATATTAACGAGTTCTGCAGTTGAGTCTATTCTTTTCTTCTGTCTGTAAAAAACGATGGAACGGGCTATCTTCCTTGACGCCCGTTCCTGTCCAAAATTGTATATCAAGTCCGCCAATCCCTTTTCGTCCGTGCTGTTGACAATATCAGCGGCTGAAAGCTCAAGTCTGTCATCCAGCCGCATATCAAGCTTCATATCTTCGTTAAAGCTCAGGCCTTTATTTGTATCCGCCAGCTGAGCGGAACAAACGCCCAGGTCTGCGAAAATCAAATCAGCCTTTTCAATCCCGTTTTGTCGCAGGGCGTCCGTAATGTTCGCAAAATTTTCCCGCACAAGCAGTATCCTGCAGGGCAGGGGTGCCAAATTTTCTCCGGCAATTTTCAGACAATTGCTGTCGATATCAAGCCCGACAAGAATTCCGTCTTTGCCGAGAGATTTTGCGAAGATTTTGCTGTGTCCGCCGAAGCCTATTGTGGCATCGACAACAACGGCATCTTCTTTGAGGTTTATTCCGGCAGTGAATTCTGCGAGTACAGGTATATGTTCTGAAACTGCCGGCGTATTATTCACTTTTAAACACCTGTCATACTGCCAGTTTAGAATTATGCCGGTTAACTGACGGCAAGTTTCATTTCCTGCTCGACAAGCTCCTGCACAAAAGGCGAGAACTCAACGTCGATAAGTGCGCGGTGCTGTTTACGGACGTTTCCGAGCCTTTCCGCAAGGATATTTATCGAAGTGAATGTCTGCTCGTCGGTGGCTCTGTCACCTGTCAGGCTGTCGAGAACTGCTTGACAGTGGTCCATTTCCGTTCTGTACATAAACCTTCTCCTTAAAGTTCTTTGCTTTGTTTTTGCAGAATAGCCTGTCTTGCCTGCATAGTCTGTTGCTGGAACTGCCGGAAATTGTCTGAAACATATTTGTCCCAGTCTCTCTACCTTGCTGGCCAATGCGAAGCTCATTCGCTCAAAGACTACTGCCTCATCGGGGGCCGCCGTCCCTGGCGACTCGGCAAGGGCGAACTGTCTGAAATATTTTTCGGGATAAAGACTTAATACTCCGTTGGGGCCGATTGTCAGATAGAAATTACTGCCGTGCTCGTCGCAATCTATCTGGCTGCGGAGTTTATTAGAGATGAAAACTCTGCCTTTCTCATCGACGGTGCCTTCGTATTCGCCTGTTAGTAAAAGCATAGCTATTGTCCCACTTCATTAACTAAACTGTACCAATCTTTACCACTCTCTCCCACTTTAGTCAAAACAAAAAACCAATTTTTCAAAAAAATGTAAAAATTTTCTTATAGGACTGTTGTAGACCGCCGACCTAAATGGCACTCTGCGCATCAAAATGGCACACATTGCCCGCGCATAAAATCTCCGCTGGGGGCTATTTAGCACCTTAAGCGGATATAATGAATCCAATATATAACTACTTTAAAAAGGCTTTAAAATCCTTTTATTTAACCAATAAAAACCGGATATATTTATACTTTATCTTTGCCTTTGTCGTTTCTGCCTGAATTATGAACAGGAAGAATACCAATTTTTCGCAATCTCGTCCAATATCGCCCGATTGCTGATTTAGAGGCTTTGTGTTTCTTTTTATGAAAAAGCCAGTCAACCGTATTATATACGTTCCATCCCCGCAAATAACAAATAATTACCTGAATTTCCAAACCATCCTTATGAACTATCGGACTTACATAATTGGCACGTTTGTAGCTCTTGTGGTAAGCAATTTGGGCACGTTTAGCCAGGTTATGCATATTTTGATGAGTATCGGTAGAAGCGAAGGGGTCAAGCAACTCAATTAAAAGCTGCCAGCTTTCCGTTGCAATTTGACATCTACCAGAAGGGGTATCTATGGTCAAAGAATATTTTAACGGCTTTTCGTTTGTATTTTTCATTTTAAAAAACTCACAGATTGCTTGAGGGTTTTTAGGGCATTGTCTTTTAATAGATAATTAAGCTCATTAAGTTTCAATAATTTTTCCTCATAATTCATAGAGTCAAAAACGTTCTTTATCCGCTGAATATTTTCTTCTTTAGTCGGAATCAATACCGCATAAAGCCTGCGATTAGGATCCGTTTTAACGGTTCTTTGCCCTGTTTTCGTTTTTTCAAAAGCCTCTCGAATATGAGCAACCAGGGCATTATCTAATTCTTCAACGGCTTTCAGTGTTTTATGGATTTTCGTTCGACATCTTTTCATCACTCTGTTAATTTTTGAGAATCGCATTAAAAACGACAAAAGGCCGAGACGAATCATCAGAAAATTTCTCAACCATATAAATAATAAGATTGACACTGTTTTTAAAAGGGTGAATAAGAATTCCACAACGGCCTTTAAAAAGTCAAACAATGCCGGGAATAGAGATTGATTTTTCAAGGCTTGTCCATCCGATTCTCAGCCAATTCAGTGTTTAAGTTTATGCTTACCGTGCCGTTATTCCAAAAAATCATACCGAACTCAAATAACCTGCTTGCCTTTTCAATATCTGAAAAAATCTTCTTTAAAAACGTTTCGAGCATCAGCCGTAAGGTAATTTGATGAGACTTTACCGGCTCAATATATACGGCTGATTCAGATTTTATACGGTTGAGTTTTATTTCAAGGGCTGCATTTTCGCGGTCGATTGCGATTTGCGATTCGGCCATTTCGCGAAGAACGCTGTTTATCTGTTTATAGTCATTTATTCCAACAGTGTTTCTTTCCAGCAAATCCTTTTGATTTACGGGGCTATTGTTTTCCCTTGATTTTGGGAGATTTGTAAAAAGTGTTCCGGCTGCATATTTTTTTTGACATTTTTTACAAATACCTGCCAGGCCGTCTTTTTGCCGACGATTTTTGCTAAACGCCTTCAAAGGTTTTCTTGTTCCGCACCTGGTGCAACATTTTGTTTTTTTGGGTTCAGGCATTTTTTACTGTCTTAAACATCTTTTACGGCTTTATTATTAACAGATTAAAATCTGATTATTATCAGGCTCAAACAGGTGAGCCTGTCCATACCTAATTCAAAGTCCACCGACTGAGAATAATTTATTATTTTTCACCTCGCATTCGGGTCATGCCTATTTACATCTATTGCGCCGACTGCCGGATTAATCGTATCGCCGTAATTATTATTTATAACAACCTGATTCGGCTCTGCTTTAATACCTTCGAGTCTATTATAATATCTCTGAGTAACATTTTCTACAAACGGCGGATTAGAAGGAATTTCAGCCAATCCTTGTGCTATAAATCCGGAAGTTGTACCGATATCGGATTGAACGTCTGATAGTAATTCTTGAGCCTCTTTCCATTGCTTGCTGCCTTTAGGCACGGTTTTCATATACTGCTTTATATCCTCTGCCTCTTGTTTAAGCATCATTACAGAAGCTTCAATTTTGTCGTTAATTAACAATGAATCCTTGCCGTGTTTTTGGGCTTCTTCAAACTGGTTTTGTATTTCATCTTTTTTTTCCTGCCATGTTGCAAATTCCGGCGCTTCTTGAACAGCCTTTTCTGCGTATTTGGTTTTGATTGCTATCTTTTTCCCCAGCATCGAATCGCGATATGCTTTTGTCTGCTGATTTAATTCTTCAGTGTTTGAAACTGTAATTTTCTGTTGAGTTGTTTTAAATACTTGCTGTGCCTCAGGCGTTGCCAGCAACCCTATTTTGCCAGCCCCTTGAACCCCTTGTTCTGCTAAAATCTGCGTTACCTCTGATTGCGGCAAAGTATTGAGATATCGCAAAAACGAGTCCAGCTGCTGGTCCTCATTAAGCTTTTCCCATTGAACGCCTAATTTGCGTTCGATTTTTCCTGTAAATTTTTTATTCCCGCCTTCTGATAATTTAACAACCAGTTTGAAAATAGATGCGGCAGCCTCTTCGCTGCCCGTAACAGACCTGAGAGCCGAATAAGTACTCATTGCCGTTTCTAGTGTGCCGCCTTTGGCTAAATATCCGGCAGTTGCCCCTTCAAAGCCGGTTATAAATTCTCCCATTGTTGTTTTTGAAATATCGGCAGCGGTTTTGGCTTCTGCCATTAGTTTTTTATATGCCTCGGCTGTCGGGGCAATTTTTACCTTTTCTGCAAGCTCGAAAAGGCTTTTGATTTCCCCTTGCGACATCCCCGCCGCTCCGATGGTCGGAGCAAGTTCATTTGCTAATGATAAAATTTTCGGATTTTTAATGCCCCCCAGGGATTTGTAAGTAGTATCGGCAGAGCTTAGCAGTTGATATGCCGTCTGTTTGTCGGCTATTAAACCTGCTCGTTGAATCCCTGCTATTTGTTCGGCAAAATATTGTTGTTTGCCAGGAGCTCCCGCCTGGAACGCAAGCCTCTGACCTAATTCAGAATAATCAAGCCCTTTTTCATAAGTTGCCTTTTGCAATTCCTGTACACGTTTCAGGCCATTAGCGAGTTCATTGACAAGCGTTACAACTGCCGCTAATCCGACAAATCCGGAAATAAAACCTAAGGCCTGGCGTTTTAAGCTTTCAAGGGTACGCCCCATAAACCCTAATTTTTCAGTTGCCTTTTCTGTGCCGTCGCCGGCTTGTTTGGCGCCTTCCCCCGTTGCCTTCCATAAATCATACATAGATGATGTGGTCTCGTCGATTTGCCGTTTGGTTTCGGCAGTATCCTTCGCTCGAACGTGGATGTTAATGTCTTTGTCCGACATTTTATATTTCCAAAATCATTTTATAAAAGCCTGCCGTCTGGACCTGAAGTTCTACGATAAATCCAAACGGCAGGTGTAATATGAACAGTTTACTGTTTTTATTATTAACCTTGAGCGGCTGCCGTAATCAGGCCTACGATTGCCCCAGGCTCATCTTTATCGCCGACGCCGTGCGCTGATACGTCTATTCTTTCAGAGCCGCGAAGAGCAACCATATCATTGACAAAAAAGACGTCCTCGCTTCTGGCAATTTCAAGTTGACGACGCTCACCTAACATTGCTCCGAGCTCCAAATCGCCGAGAACCGCACAGATTTGACTATCGGCTTCTTTTGCAGGCATGGCGCTTATAAACTCAACCGGATAGCCTAACAAAAATCTGCCTTTAATGTTTGAAAGTATCTCAAAGATGCTTGCGACACCTGCCGCTTCGGCCAGGGGATAAACAACGCTGTAGTAAAATTTCTTATTCATATACCATCGGGCATTATCGTCCGCATCGTCCGGCAATATACCGACTACGTTGCGAAAGTCTTTGAGTACCAATTCTGAATAAGCATTGCCGCTGCCAATAATCAGGCCTGGAATATCTTCTACAGCATCAGCAACTCCCAATAGAGAGGCAACAATACCCGTCATTCCGAAAAATTCCTCAGTACCATCGCCCGTAAAGCCGATTGCATCTTCTTTTTTTGCCATCGAACGCGCTACGGAAATACCGACTATTTCGCCGATACCGATTGCGGTGTCCTCTTCGAGTTCTCGGCTGATAGCAGTAAGACAGGCAAATTTTCGGGGGGTTAGTGTAACTGCACCGACATTTACATCACTTGCTACGATTGTGTTTTTTTCACCAGGGCAGAAAATAGTCAGGTCGGCGGTTACTTTTGGAACTATCTGAGAACTGCTGCCCATCTGAACCTTTGTAGCGTATTTTCTGAACTTGCCATAAGTGCCAAGTTTCTGAATAATCCAGTTGGAAAGCTCTGTTGGTACTAAATTGCTGCCCTGGTCGATTGTGCTCATACCCCCAGTTTTTATTTTGGCGCCGATAACCCTCAATACGTGCATGCCAAATTCTTTAGCCATACCTTCATTCGGCCAAAAGCCTGGATAACCTTTACCGTCCATTGTGCCGGAAATAAGAGCTTTGCCGTAACGCGCAAACTGCGCTGTCAGTGTTTTGTAACAGGCCTCTATTTCCTTGACGTTCATATCAATACTATTCATTCTTTCGCCTGCGGCCTCGAAGCCTTTGGCGACTTTATCTTCAAATGTTACTGGTGGCATTTTGTTACCTCATTAAATCAAGTTTAATTACATTTTAAAAAGGGCGGGCACACACCCGCCCCCGAAAACAGGAGAAAAAATCATGGCCGATTAATAACTAAGCATTTCCTGGACTCACAATATCGGCAACACAGTAATCGCAGCGGTGAGGCGCCAGCTTCATACCGAACATTACCGACATCTTCAGCATTTTTTATCATCGTTTGGTTACTAATCGAACAAATTCGTTATCTTCGTAATTGCCTTGTGGATGTACTGTTTTGGCTAATTCAAATCGACTGTCGCCTGATTGTTCGCCGCAACCAGGCTCGTCGATTTCAGCCGTTTCGCCGTCTTCATTAACGCCCAGGAGACACTCGGCAAATTCATTGCTGTCTTTTTCAAAATCGGGATTTTGCTTTTTTATTTCATCGAGAATTTTTTTGTCTGTCAGCCAGTCAACTTTACCCTGCTTAGATTTTGACAGAGCTGCTCGGTTACTCCCAACAGCAACCAGGCTGATTTCAAAAAGCTCGACTGCTGAGAATATCCTTACTGATTTGCCGTTTTCGTTGGTATCGCTCCAGGCAAGCGGAGCAAAACCGATAGAAACGGCCTTCTGGAATCCATCACGATAAAGCTGCCAATACTCCTCAGCTAAATTTGTTTTCGCAAATTCAATAACAACCCAAAGACCTTCATTTATCCATATATTTATGGCACGTCCGACAACAGGTGAATTTCCACTATCAAGCCGATGCGAATGAGCCGCAAGTATAACGGGATTGCTCTTGAAAATGTCCAGACTGTTTTTAAAAGCCTCTGGTAAAATCCTCTCGCCGTCTCGGTCTAAATCGGCGTTACTTGCCAAAACTCTGATTGTTCGTTTTTCGATGTCAACCGCTTTAACGGATAACGCCGACTCAAATTGCTTGACGTTGAGAGTTTTTTTACTTTTAAAATCCTTTTTACTTTGAACAAGTTCAGCAAATTCCATTTCGCTCGACTCCTGTAAATTAACCACACTTTTTATATTTTTTGGCAAAACCGTTTGCCTTAAGCATTTCAATCATAGCCTTTATCTGCTGTACAGTTTTGCCTATGGTTAGATTTAATAATTCATCGGTTGCATCCTGTATCGCCACCTCTTTGTTGTATTTTTCTTCCAGCTTCGGCAGGACATTTATTAAATACATAAACAAAACCTTGTTGCGAAAAGAAACCTTGCAGCCGTCAAACAACTTTTTAAGTTTTCCGACGGCATAAGTTATATCCCTGGATATATCTTTCCTGGGTTTTGAGCCTTTGCTTACATGCAGTATTATTAATCGCTGACATGGCGCAGCATAGACTTCGAGATTGTCTTTGACTTGCTCAAAATAATGGTCTAATTTTTCTGATTCGGTTTTCATTTTTTTCTCCTTAATTTTTTTTATATGGCTCAGTAGAAAAATTCATTCTGTTTTCTCTTGTAAGAGCAACACTTAGTGATTAGACTTTTTCGGCGGTTTACCTTGCCGACTTAAGGATTCAATAATTGTTATAGCGGCGGCATTGGCCGCCGAACGCGACTCGACAGCGGCTCTTTTATTGATAAGTTTTACGGCAGCAGCGTCCGTAACGCGAAAGGCTTTAACTGGAGTTCCTATCTTTGTTCGTGCCATATTAAGTCCTAAATGTTTTAAATGTTTTCTGCCGATTAAGCATATATCGGCATATTATGCGGAGTTAATTCATAGATGTCAAGGCGAAAATGAACAATTCTCAAAAAAATAACAATTTTTCGGGAAGATTAAGGATAATCCGCAAAAAACGTGGTTTGAGCAGTGCCGATTTTGCAAAAAAACTCAACCTAAGCAATCCAAGCCAAATATCTCGATATGAAAGCAGTAAGAGTTTTCCAAACGTTCCAGCACTTGAAAAGATAGCCGAAATCCTCGATATAGACCTTCATTGGCTTATAACAGGTAAACTTTCGCCCGGCACAACAGAGGCCGTAAAAGCCCTCAAACCTTTTGTTTACAGTTATTTATCAACCATAACAAATAAGATACAAGAGATAGAGGAGCGACGTACTAAAATACGTCAGCAAACCACTGAGGCCGTAATGCACAATTTGCCTGTGGGCGTAGAACAAACCCAGGCATTTTTAAATTTAGAGAAAGAACAAAAGAAAATTGAAGATTTACACGCAGAATATAAGGCCGTTACAGACGCAATAAATGAGGCATTAAAACCGTTTGGCGAAAAAATCTAAAATACAAAAAAACACTAAAATACACCAAAAAACACTAAAACACCCTAAATAGCAAAAGACCTTAAACTTTGATTGATTATCTATACTTTGTATCACTTATTAAGACTTTGCTAATAGATTTAGCTTATTAAAACCACCTATTTTAACGCCTAAAAAAAATTTATAAAAATTTTGGCCTTTATTCACTGGGCATCTAACATCTTTTCTATCTTCCCAAAAACTCAATCCATCTTAACAGATGAATGACCTATTTTGTCCGATATTAGCGCACGTTTGGCGCACAGCGCACACCTTATAATCGTCATAAGGTGGAGCGCTCGATTTTGACTTATACGCCCAACGGCGTGCTTTTAAACGACTTTTAAATGGTTTGTAATTGTGTGCCATATAGATGCGCAGAATTGGCAAAACCTGCAATGTGTGCCATATAGGAAATCCCTCGCAATATCTCATAACTCCTTATTTTTCCCATGATTTACCGCCGCTCCCCGTCGAATCCCAGAATTGCCATATAGCCTTGCGGTTTACAATCGGTAAAGTTTATTCAAATTGCCTATATTAACACAAGGGTTTGTTTTTAAAGCGGGCGATGAGAATCGAACTCACATAACCAGCTTGGAAGGCTGGAGCTTTGCCATTAAGCTACGCCCGCTTTTGTGCTTAGATTTTAGTCTCAGGATGGAATTTGTCAAATATTTACCCCCACACCAATTTCACATCGACGTTATTTTGTTTAAAAATCATCCCAAAGAATTATCATTAAATAGTACACCAATTTCACATCGACGTTATTTTGTTTAAAAATCATCCCAAAGAATTATCATTAAATAGTCTAAAATAAGTCGATAATTTGAAAAATTGGTGTGGGGGTAAAATCGTTGTTTAATTACAAAAAGGTTGTTAAAATATTTTTTTAAATTGGTTATTATGGTAAAACAGGGTTTAAGATATGGATCCCGTTAGATTTTGTCGGATTTTTATAAGTGCTTTAAAATACGAATCCCGTTAGAAATCATAAATTTAAAGAGTTTTTTTGTGGGAATGAATCCTCACTTATATGTTAGAAAAATGAAACGATATAATGGAAATATGGATTTCTAACGGGACGAAAAAGACGGGAATTATTTTATATTGATTTTATACTGGAAAGGAAGTCTAACGGGAAAAGGAAGTCTAACGGGATGGATTTAACGGCACTTGCACAATCGGCCAAAAAATCGGCTATCCGCCTGGCAGCGGTGAATACCGAGCACAAAAATAGTGCCCTTAAGGCTGTCGCGCAGGCCCTCAGGAACAATGTTGTGGAGATTGTAAGGGCCAATGAGCAGGATATCGAAAAGGCTAAAGATGAAAAAATACCTCTCGCTCTGCTCAAGAGGCTCAAATTCGATGAAAGCAAAATAAATGATGTATGCGATGGAATTGAAGACCTGATTAAGCTCGACGACCCTGTCGGAAAAACGCTTTACGCGATGCAGATGGATAAAGGTCTTGAGGTTTACAAAGTCAGTTGTCCAATCGGAGTTATCGGCGTTGTTTTTGAATCCCGGCCTGACGCGCTCGTGCAGATTTCAATGCTCTGCCTCAAAAGCGGCAATGCCTGTTTGCTCAAAGGCGGTATAGAGGCTGCAAATACGAATAATATTCTTGCCGAGATTATTCACGACTCAAGCATAAAGGCAGGACTGCCTGAAAATTGGATTCAGCTTTTGCAGACACGCGCTGATGTTCAGGCGATGCTCAGTTTGGACAAGTTTATAGACCTGCTCATTCCGCGTGGCTCGAATCAGTTTGTGCGATTCATTATGGACAACACCAATATACCGGTCCTCGGCCATGCGGACGGCATCTGCCATGTTTACGTTGATAATCAGGCTGATATTGATATGGCGGTTAAAATAACGGTTGATTCCAAAACGCAGTATGTCGCGGTATGCAACGCCGCGGAAACGCTTTTGGTTCATAAGGATATCGCTGAAAAATTTCTGCCTGTGATAAAGACGACTCTCCACGCCAAGGGAATCGAGCTTCGCGGCTGTGAAAAAACAAGAAAAATAATAGATATTAAGCCCGCTGATGAAATAGATTGGCGGACGGAATATCTCGCCGAAATTCTGTCGATAAGAACGGTCGATTCGCTCGATGAGGCTATAGACCATATAAATACTTACGGCTCGCACCATACCGATACGATTGTTACGCAAAGCCGCACTGCTGCCGCCGAGTTTCTACAGCTTGTCGATTCCGCCAATGTTCTTCTTAACGCCAGCACGCGTTTCAGCGACGGTTACCGCTACGGTCTTGGCGCAGAAGTCGGAATAAGCACAAGCAAAATTCACGCTCGCGGCCCTGTCGGCCTTGAAGGTCTGGTTATATATAAATGGAAGCTCATCGGCTCCGGCCAGATTGTCGCTGATTATTGCGGCCCGGACGCTAAACAATTTACGCACAAAAAATTGAAAAAAGAATTTAGATTGTAATCCAAAAGCCCCCAACTTTATGTTGGGGGTTGTTTAGCCGTCGCCGGCACGGCGACGTTTATATTATTTTTGATTTTTGAACTATTTTATAAACCAAATACCAATAAATGCGAAACTTTACTAACTCCAAACGAATAGCTGTCAAAATAGGCACAAATACGCTCAGCAAAGACGGTGTCATTGACAGCCTGTTTATCCGTTCTATTGCCTCTCAGATTGCTTCTCTGCTCAAAGCCGATAGACAAGTCGTTCTTATAACTTCCGGCGCAATCGGAATGGGTGCCGGCCAATTGAAAATCCCAAGTCCTGTTACGGATATAAAATTACGTCAGGCCTGCGCCGCCGTCGGCCAGCCTCTGCTGATGACCGAATACAGAAAGGCCTTCGACAAAGTCGGCCTTACCTGTGCTCAGGTCCTTTTGACTGCGGAAGTGCTGAACAATCGTCAGACCTATCTGAATTTGAAAAACGCCATTGAAACGCTTTTGGCCCTTGGCGTTGTGCCTGTCCTCAACGAGAATGACTGTGTCGCGACAGAAGAAATCGGCACAGCCTTCGGCGATAACGATAAATTAAGCGCACTCGTCGCGAGCAAGCTTGATGCCGACGTTTTGATAATGTTAAGCGATATAGATGCCTTGTATGACAAAGACCCCCGTAAATTCAGCGATGCAAAACCTGTAAAGGCTGTTTTCGAAATTACCGATGCTATTATAAAAAGTGCCGGCTCCCGCGGCAGTAAATTCGCAACCGGCGGGATGAAAAGCAAGATTGAGGCCGTGAAAATCGCTTCAAACGCAGGCTGTCGCGTTGTCCTTGCCGATGGCAGAGTAAAAGATGTTATTACGAAAATCATCGCAGGCGCCGATATCGGCACAATCTTTATGCCTAAACGCAAATTGAGCAATCGTCTCCGCTGGCTCTTGAACAGTGCTGCTACCGGGACAATTACGATTGACGATGGTGCGGTCGAGGCGATAAGGAAGAAAAAATCTCTGCTGCCAAAAGGCATTAAATCAGTCAGCGGCAGTTTCGACGCAGGTGTCGTGGTTATGCTCAATACGTTTGCAAAGGCGGTTACTAATTTCAGCAGTGATGAATTAAAGAAGATTGCCGGCAAACATAGTAGTGAAATAAAAAATATCCTCGGCACCGGCAAAAAAGACGTTGTCGCAACGCCCGAAAACATTGTTCTGATTGATTATTGATTTAATATCTGATATTCTGCCGCCTTTGGCGGCCTCTAAATACTAGCGACTAACTACTAGCGACTAGCGACTAAATAACGCCGGAGTGGCGGAACTGGCAGACGCGCTGGATTCAAAATCCAGTCCGGGTCACCCCGGGTGTGGGTTCGACTCCCACCTTCGGCATTATGGTTAGCAATATGGTTAGCCCCGTCAATACTTTGACGGGGTTCAGAGCCGCGACCGTTAGGGAGCGGTATTCACTTTCTCATCGACGTTAAATTTTTAATTTTTAACTTTTAATTTTTGATTTTCTTATGCTACCGCGACGGTTTCTTCTTCCTGCTGCGGCTCGTAAGAATCGAATGTAACGCTTATCTTCTTGCTGACGCCTTTCTGCTGCATTGTGATGCCGAACAGAACATCCGCGATGCTCATTGTCCGCTTGGCGTGTGTGATAATCACAAATTGCGATTCCTTTTTGAATTCCTGCACAATCAGGTCGAAGCGTTCATTGTTTGCCTCATCGAGTGCGGCGTCAACCTCGTCTAAGAAGCAGAACGGCGAAGGCTTGGTCTTGAAAATCGCAAACAGCAGGGCGATAGCGGTCATTGTTTTTTCCCCGCCGCTCAGCAGGCTTATGCTTCTTGTTTCCTTGCCCGGCGGACGGGCCATAATCTCTATACCGCTTTCAAGCACATCTTCAGGCTCTTCGAGGATAATATCCGCTTTGCCGCCGCCGAACAGCTTTCGGAAAACCTCCTGAAAGTTGATTCTTATCTGTTCGAATGTCGTGGCGAATTTATCCATCGATTCCTTATTAAGACGATTTATTAATTGCACAAGCTGCTCTTTGCTCTTGTTGAGGTCTTCTATCTGGCCGGTTAAAAAGTCATTTCTCTTTTCGAGTTCATCCTGCTGCTCGATTGCGTCAACGTTGACGTTGCCGAGTCTTTCGATTTTGCCCCGCAAATCGGTTATCTCATCTCTGACGCCATCCCAGTTAATTTCCTCAGCTTTGTAATTTTGATACTCAGCCGCCAAATCCATCTGCAGCTCTTCCGTGACACGCTGGACAAGGTCTGCTGATTTGACCTCAAGCTGAGACAGTTCCAGTTTTATCTGGTGAATCTGCTCGTCTATCTGGCTTTGTTCTTGTCTTTTAAGTTTTAAGGCTTCGCCAAGTTCGCTTTGCTGCTTGAGCATTTGTTCAACCTGCTCGTGGAGAGCAATACTTTGATTACTTGTCGTTTCTTTTTGTATGAAAAGCTCTGATATCTCAGTCTCGATATTTTGTATATCTTTTTGCGACTGCTCAATTTGTTCGCTGCACGCCGTGATATTATTTTGTGCTGAGACAAAAGCGGCCTTGCCGTTCTGAATCTGGTTTTCAAGGCTGACTATTTGCTGTGCCGTTGCTTTTTTCTGTTCCTGCCCCTGGCCTAATGCGACTTTCAGTTCCGTAAGTTCGCCGACGCTTGTTTCAAGTAATTGTTTCTTTTCCGCCAGGCTCTTTTCGAGTTGTTCGATTCTTTCGCTTCGCTGGGCGTTAACGGCTTCGAGTTCCTGCAATTGTTGTTTTGAGGCGTATTCCTTTTGAACAGTCTCGGAAATCTGTTTTTCGAGTTGCTGGATTTCGCCGGCAAGAATAGGCTGCTCGTCGGTAAGGCGATTGATATTCTGTTCAACCACATTCAGGTCGCTTGTGGTATTTGTTTTTTCGGTATTGGCTTCATATACGCTTGTCCTGAAGTCCTTGCAGAGTCTTTCCAGATGTTCATTTTCCCTCGTGTCGCTGTCGAGTTTTTCTTCGAGTCGTTTTATATTTGCCGATACATCGTCGAGTTCCTGTTTCAGTTGGACGAGTCTGCTCTTGCGCGAAATAAGGCCCAGCGCCTTGCCTATAGGGCCTGCCGAAATGCTGCCGTCGTAGTTAAGTATCTCTCCTGCCGTGGTAACAAAGCTGTATCCTTGCGAACAGAAATGTGCCAGTTCCAGCGCCTTTTCGATTGATTCGACTATGATTATTTTCCCGAGCAGGTTCCACGCCAGCGGTGCGTATTGGGAATCGAAGCTTACAAATTCTACTGCCCTGTTTAGATTTTCAAAATTATTACTGTCAGCGAAAGGCCCCGTCCTGTCTGTGCAGATGAATTTTACTCTGCCCTGCGATTGGCTCAGAAGTTCTTTATCGTTTATCAGCGAATTAGTATCGCTGACGATTACCGCGTCCGTTTTGCCTTCGAGTGCCGCTTCGATAGCGGTGGCATATTCAGGCTCTGCCCTGATTACATCGGCTACGATTCCCCTGATATATGGCTTGCGCAGATTTAGTATTTCCCGCACAGCCTTATCGATACCCTGTTGTTTGTCTTCCATATCGGTAAGGACTGCCGTTTCGCTTTGCACCGCGCTTCTTTGCTCCCTCGCTCTTGCGATGCTGTAATTTGTTTCTGCGGCGTCTTCGCTGATAGCTTTTATCTGCTCTCGTTTGTTATCGAGTTCAGCCTGCAGTTCTGAAATAACCTTATTTATATCGTCGAGTCTGGCCTGATTTTGCGCCCGCAGCCCGAGCAGTTGTTCTAACTGTTGTTTGCTTTGCGATGCCTTGCCGCTGAGTCGGTCTTTTTGGCCGTGAAGATTATTGCGGTAAACCGTTGTGCTCTGAATCTCGTTATGAAGTTGTGCGGTATGTCTTACGATATCTATAATGCCGCTCTTTTCGTCTTCCAGTTCGGTTTCAAGTTCGCCGCAGCTGATGTTGATATTTCGGATATCCTGCTGAAGTTTTTCAAGCTGCTCCTGTTTTTCTGCGATTATTTTTTCTATTTTCTCAGCGTCCCCCTGGCATTGTTTAATCTGTTTTTCAAATTCCGCCAGTTGCTCGGCTATTTTCCGGCTCTGCTGCTGCTCGATGTTGCTTCGGCTTTGCAGCTCTTCGGTCCTTTTATGCAGAAATTCTATCCGCTGCTGCTGTTGTTCGATTTTGCTTGTTATCGCTACGAGCGTATTATCGCAGCGGTTGATTTCATTTTCTTTTTCGATAATTTCAGTGGCTAATCTGCTTAGTTTCGCGTCCTTGTCAGCGACTTCCGCTGCTACCGATGCGAAATGGTTTTGTAAACCGCTTAAATTCTTGTTTTTCTCGTCCGATTCTGTTTTTAGCTGGTGGTATTGAGCCAGTGAATAATTGACGCGAAGTTCTTTCAGTCTTTGGCTGTATTGCAGGTAGCTTCTTGCCTTTCCCGCCTGTAGTTTTATGCTGCGAAGTTGTTTTTGCACTTCGCCGACAATATCAGCTAATCTCAGCAGATTTTGTTCTGTTCTTTCGAGTTTGCGCAGCGTCTCTTTTTTCTGTGCCTTGTATTTGCTTATCCCCGCCGCTTCTTCGAAGATGGTTCTTCTGTCCACTTTCGACGCCGTCAGTAATTGCGCTATTTGGCCTTGCTCTATGATCGAATACGCCCGAACGCCGACGCCGGTATCCATAAACAATTCGCGGATATCTCTCATTCGGCAGGCCTTGTTGTTAATCAGATATTCGCTTTCCCCGCTCCGATATAACCTCCGCGTTATCACAAGCTCATCCTGTCCCGTCGTCAGCGAAGATGCCTGTGAAAGATGCAGACTTACTTCCGCCATTCCCATTGGCTTTCTCGCTGCCGAGCCGCTGAATATCACATCAGCCATCATTCCAGAACGCAAACTCTTTGTGCTCTGCTCGCCAAGCGCCCATTTCAGAGCATCAACCACATTGCTCTTGCCGCAGCCGTTCGGCCCGACAATTGCGGTTATCTGCTGATTAAAACTGAATTCCGTTTTGTCCGCGAAACTCTTAAAGCCGTCCAAAACAATCTTTTCAAGCCTCAATGCTGGCCTCCATTTTAATTAGTCGCTCGTCGCTCGAAACCCGGTTGTAGTCGTAAGTCCGGGCGATAGGCGTAAGTCATTTATTGACAAGTAGATATAATAACTCAAAACTTAAAACTCAAAATTAAAAACTATATGTGTTATCGGTCTAAAACGCGAAAAATCGTTAAAAATAGTTAAAAAATAGCCGTTTTTAATACCAAATACTGAGTTCTCCGTAAGGAGTCCATAGGACTGAGTTACCGAGTTTTAAGAGAAAATACCACATTTTTTGGCAAGTTTGCAAGTTAAAATAGGAAAAAAGCACAAAAAAGAGTGAAAAGTGAAGAGTGATAAGTGAAAAGTTGAGGAATCGCCAACGGCGGGCAAGTTTTTTAAGCGGATTTATTCCATTGAGTTTGGGAAGAAAGAGGGATATAATTTTGGCAGACATCGAGGAATCAACAACAGAAAAACTTAAAGTTTGAATTTCAGGCAGACTTGGTATTATATTAGAAATGAGACTTAGCTGTGTAGCTGAGTACGAATATATTAAGGTTACGTGGAAAATCGCAGTTATTATATGAGGTTTTGTATATGAGCGAGAAAAGCGAAGAACCATCTGGCGATCAAAATCTTAACGAGATTCGGGCAGAAGCAAAAAGCCTTCTCAGCGAAATCAAAAAATTCAAGACACAAGCCGAGGAGCATTTGAAGGCGGCAGAATCTTCTCGAAAGGGAGCTGACGAACACGCCTCATATGCGAATCAGGCCAAAATCAATGCCGAGGAACACTCAAAAGCAACCGCCGTTTTCAAAGGAACTGCAGAGGCGGACCAAAACTCAATTGCTGCAAACAAGCAAAAATCTGATGAATTGTTGGCAGCCCTGACGCATGCGAAGGCAGGTATTGATGCTGATACAAAAAATATCAGCGAACGGCGAAAGGAAGTTGATCAGGCTACACAAGACCTTATAACAATAGCACAGACTGGATCAACACGCCTTCAAGAAATCGAAAAATCAAAAGTTACTACAGATAGTTTGCTAAAAGAAACTGAACAAATACGCAATGCAGCGATAGAGGCTCGCAACAAAACCGAGACTGCGCAAAACCAAGTGGAACAGTTTTCTACCAAAGCAAGTGAGCTTACAACACAAATAACGAATGCCCACAAGACAAGCACGGAAACATCCGTCGAAATCAATAAAATATTGACGGCAGCGACCGCAGACGAAGAAGAGCTCAAAGAAATCTTAGACAAACTCACAAAGAGTCATGAAACTGCAAGTGAATTTGAATCGCGAGTTAAAAAATCAGCGGAAGATTTGGAATCGTTAATAAAAAGGACAGAAAACTTACTGCCTGGCGTTACGGGCGCATCTCTCGCATTCGCATTTGGCAAGCATAAAAAACGATTCACTTTTCCTAAGATCTTTTGGATTGTAGTCTTTCTTGTCTGTATGGCAGGTCTTGTCTACGTTGCTTATCCAACTTTCAAGCTTGCAATAGCAGAAAATAATCCTATAAAAACCTGGGCAGATATTTTCCAACGTTTTGTAATGCGTCTACCGATTTTGCTACCACTCATATGGTTGGCAATCTACTCTGGTAGAAATTATATGCTGTCGATCCGGCTTGAAGAAGATTATGCATATAAGGAGGCGATTTCTATGGCATTTGAAGGTTACAAGAGAGAAATGGAAAAAATCGCTGCCGGACAGCTTGAGAGTCCAAATAATCCGGTTACTACCTTGTGCGTAAATGTTCTAAAAGCAATTGCCGAACGTCCTGGTAGAATTTATGAGGGCAAGCACAAAGATATAACACCGGAGGCTGAGGCGCTAGAAATGCTTGGACAAGCCGCAGATTTTTCTAAGAAGAAAATTTTAGATAAGTGACCTATGCCAATGACAATTGAATTTTCTCTACGTCGCAGAGCAACTCGCTCTCGTTACTTGGCCGCTTTGTGGTTGAGTCTATCTGTCATTATTTTAATTGGCACTTATATTTCGCTTCCATTGGTTGTGAATAAAACTCTGAGTTCTATCATCCAGATTGAGGGCCAGACTTCAGGAATTAACAGTAGCGTTACAGTTGATGCTCATGTTCAGTTCTTAGCAATAGCAACACTAGTTCTTGGTCTCTTCGCAATTTCATTTGCCTGCTTTCTGCTCAGTCGAAGTGCATTTGTCGAAATTGAGTTGGCGGCACGATTTAACGGATTGGCCGATGCACTTTGCATAGCCGGCAACGATTTTGGGCAACTCGAAAAAGTGGCAAATCTTCTTATGCCAAAAGCAAAATATCTCTCCGTTCCAGAAATCTTTTCAACAAAAACCCTTTCATCAGTGGCAAATGTTATCAAAGAGGCGCGAAAGACTGTGAGCTAGTTCAAGTCGAATAACAAAATCATAAATCTGGGATGGGAAAAGGGGACATCTCACGGGCAAGGATCTTGGATCATTCCATTTTGGATTTTTTAATTGTAGTTTTTATTTTTTGTCTGTTGGGGCTATTGGTGCTGGCGTAGATAAACCTTCTGTTTTATGATATTGCTGTATAGATGTTTCTGTTCGGGGTAAATTCTCTGAGGCTTTCTTGTTAATTACTTTCTCCCAAATATAGTTGCCAATTATGGTTATTACAATTCCTATAACAAGACTTATAACTACAGTTAATAATTCTTTTCTGAAATTATGCTTTTTATGTTTAATTTTATATTCATTTAACGATCGAAGCTTGCCAACTATCGTTTTATGATGTTGAAGTAATTTTTCAATTTTTTGCCGGTAATCACCAATATCACTTATTATGCCATTATTTGTCGATATATCTTTACCATCTCTAATAGCTGCTATTTCTTGTGTTATATTTTCAATGTCAGGGCGTATAATACTGTAATAATCAGGTATAGCTGCCGTAATACAATCAGTGTCAAAATCATCAAGCATGTCGGTAATGTTATCTCGTAGAACTACGGAGAACCAGTCCGCCACATCAAAAAATGCGCGATAAATATGTCCCTTTGCCTTATCAAGATTTTTCTTATAATAGTCTTCGTTTGGTGACAGGATGCCCACTTCACAAGCCAATGCTCTACAGATATGGTCGAGAGCACTTCTATGTTCCAAAAGAGGTTGCGTAAAAGTTTTCCATTTTTTTATCTCGTGCTCTTCCGCCCATAAAAGTAGCTTCTTTGTTTCTTGATAGATTATCACTATGTCTTGCCATAAGCTTTCACAATTGTAAGGCACTTTTTCATCTCCTGCTGGTATTGACAAGTCTCGTTCCATGAAACCTTTGCTGATGTTTATCTCATTGTTATGGTAATGGCCGGCTTAAGGTGTCTTTGCGGCGTCTTTCATAATCTTGGGTAGTCCAGATAAGTCCTGTAGAGACGCGGAAACTCCCTCTGAAACGATGGGATTGTTCAATCGTACAAGCTATCGTTTCTTCCGTAACAGGTCCTTGATCAGGCATATCTGTATTGAGTAGACAAACTATCTCTTCCATATTAGGTCTCATAATTCCCTCGTAACTCTTTTCTTTTAACTCAATATCAACCTTTTAATATTAATACTTTTCGGCCATATCGATTGTGCAGGTTAAAAGAATATTTAGATGCAAAACAAAATGCAATTAAGGATTATCCTTCATTTTAACTTCTTCTTTCCTTCTTCCTTTAACTCCCAATCAGATCCTGCCACGACTGTTATGATTTTACCATAACACAGATAAAAAAGCCACGATTTTTTTATCTAACCTTATGTAACTCCCTGCTGTGCGGTAACTAAAGAAATATTAACAAGATTAATTATGTCTGTCAAAGTCTATATTGAAAAAACATGATATTTTTTAGAGTAATGGATAGTTATTATCCGGATAAGCAAAAAACCTCAATTTTTTCGTTTTTATTCTTGACTTTTATTAAAAATATGGTAAAATACCCATATAGTTAGACAAAAAGTTAATATTCCACGTAACTCCTTATTCTTACGTAGAATAAGCGAATAATCGCATTCAGGATTATTCCATACCTAAATTCAAATCTGCAATTTTTAGAAGGAGAATTAGTATGTCCAGAATCAAAATCAGTTTTAAACTTCCTTGTCCAGCATTCATCGAAAGCATCATCGTTTATTTTGTTTTGCGTTACCGGAAAAAACATTACGGCTTTGCGTTTAGACGCATCAAACTAATTGCAGACAAAAGCGTTGATAAAAAGTACCAATACGCAATCGTTGACCCCCAGGATTATCAAAAATTGACCGGCTGTAATTGGCTGTTTTCTGAAAACAAAAGCGGCAATCATTATGCCGTCCGACTCGAAGGCAACCATCTTGTGAGTATGCACAGAATAATTATGAATGCCCCTAAAGGCACAATCATTGACCATAAAGACAATAACGGCCTGAATAACACTAAATCTAATTTACGTTTTGCGACACTTTGCCAAAATAACTATAATCGCAGACGGCTGGAAAACTGCAAATCTAAATATAGAGGTGTCAGCTTTCATAAACCTTCTAAAAAATGGTATGCTGCGATACGATATGATGGAACACGCAAATTTTTGGGATATTTCGACAACGAAATTGACGCCGCTAAGGCTTATGATGCCGCCGCTAAAATCTACCATAAAGACTTCGCTTCTCTCAATTTCCCCTAACCTACAATTATGGGAGTTTACCCCGTGAAGTGTTTTCTATACTGCTTCATGGAGTTTCTTAAAACTACTTCATCGGGGCCTCTTTGAATTTCCCACAAAACCCCAAAACTCTGACCCCCAGTGAAACTGGGGCTAAACAAATTATTGTTTTTGCTGCGGTTGCTGCACTAATGGCGTTAAGGGGCCGGAGACGAAAACGGCTTTGACCGCTCCTTTTTCACATATTTTCTTGAGCAATTCAACTATCTGAGAATATGAAACGCCCAGTCCCGACCGCAGTTTTGAGTCTTCCGGGGCGGGTTCGTCGCCGAGGGCTTTAATCAAATCCGCAAGTTTGAAACTGGTCTTCAAAGGCCCCATCAATTCGCCTGTAATGGGGTGCTTTCGCATTATTGAAATCCGGTTTTCGTCCGGCAGGGTGTTAATTATGATTTGGCCGTCGTCGGACTCGATGAAGATGTCTTTTTCGCAGTCTATCGGGGCGCCGAACAGGACGATTCGAGCCTCATCTTTTCTCGAAACATAGACGGTTTTCGGGGAAAGCTGAATTATCTGGTCTATGTAAAAATCCTTTCCCACCGTTGTTCGAATTATTGACGCGTCATCATATTGCTGTAGAAACTTATAGGCGGTGAATCGGACATTGAAATCGTCATCGCGAACCAGCCTGCTCATAAGGGTAATGACGTTCCGCTGGCCGCCTGCGTTTCCGACCGCCTCAATGGCGGCAAGACGGACCGGCGAAGCGGTATCCTGCGCGAAATCCCTCAAATCTTTCAAGGCCCTGTCGTCGCCGATATTCAGCAGACATCTTGCGGCGCTGAATCTTACCTGTATATTTTCGCTATCGAGCAGCGGCAGAAGTTTTTCAATTGCCGGTTTGCCGATGGCTTCAAGTCCTGTTTCGTATTTTTCCTTTTCAGACTCGGTTTTCAGTTTTTCCACAAGCGAAAACATCTGGCGGTCTTCAGCGACTGCGGTCGTGCCGATGTAAAGCGATTTAACAAGCTCGATAAACCTTACTTTTCTGTCGTTGAATTGTTCCGGCAGGGTCAGATAAATTATACTTTCGGAAGCGGCATTCGCGGTGTCTTTGCCGAATCGCTGGTTTATGCGGTTTCGTATAATCGCGACGGTGCGGAAATTCGGATTGTAAATCGCCAGCATAAGCTGTTGTTTTTGCATGACTTTGCCTCCGCCGAGGACGTAGCCTGTCCGCGGGTCGGGTTTGGGCTCGGCGACATTGTCGATATAAACCGTTCCTGCCGCCAGGGCGAGCGTTTTTGAAGATGTTACAACTTCTTCAACTCGGCTGACAAACTTCAGTTCAGCGGTATAGAGTCTGCCGCCTTCGAGAGACGTGGTCTGCGTGCCGGACAGTGCCGTTACACTGACATCGAAGGCTTCCTGTTTTACGGCGCCGGGAGGTATAAAGCCTTCGACGAGAACAACGGCAGTATCTTTGCTGTTTATCATCGTATCAGGGTCAACGGTTTTTCTCTGGCCGACCTGCGTGCGAATATACTGGCGAAGATAATCACGCACCGCGGGGGGGCATTCGGATGAACCTGTGCCGGAAAGGCCGACGACTATTCCTACGCCCTTGACGGGTATAGGATTGTAGGCCATCACCTCGGCAAGGTCGCCGATGCTCTTGTCAATCTGTAAAGGCTGTTCCTTTGGAGCTTCGGTTTTTTTGTCTTCTTTTTTGGTTTTCGCCTTTTTGCCGAAACAATCGGATTGCGGCATACACAATAGAACGGCTAAAAGCAAAAGAGCCAAGGATATGCGTTTTTTTCGGGTCGGTTGATTTTGCATAATCTATCCCGTCAATAAAAGTTTTTGCGTTTTTCAAATGATATTGCCGAAAGCCTATCCCGTCAAGGAATTAAAAACAGGGGAAGTTTATCTGTTTAGAGGGGTTAAAGCAGATATTTTTCTCTCTCAAACTCAATGACAAAATTCACGCTTTAAGATATAATGATGGTTTATGCCGATAACGCAAAAAACAATTAAAAGCAACGGATTGTTCCTGCCTGCGACAGCCGAGGAAATAGAGGACAGGGGCTGGTCCGGCCCTGACATTATCCTTGTAACCGGCGATGCGTATGTTGACCATCCATCTTTCGGCGCGGCGCTGATAGGAAGATGGCTCGAAAAAAAAGGCTACCGCGTGGCGATTCTCGCCCAGCCGGATTGGAAAAGCGCAGATGCATTCAGAAGTCTTGGCAAACCGAGACTTTTTTGGGGCATCACCTCCGGTTCAATTGATTCGAGGCTCAACAATTACACCTCGCTCGGCCATAAACGCAAAGAAGACCTCTATAGCCCGGCAGGCGCGACAGGACTTCGCCCTGATAAACCGCTGCTTGTTTACGCCGCGAGAGCGAGGGAAGCGTTTTCAAATGTCCCGATAATCCTCGGCGGACTTGAGGCAAGCCTTAAACGACTCGCACATTTCGATTATATTGAAAACCAGTTTAAACGCTCAGTCCTTATCGACGCCAAGGCCGATTTGCTTGTTTATGGTATGGGCGAACTCGCGATACTCGAAATCGCGAGAAGACTCGATTCAGGTGCGTCTATAAGAGAGCTTACAGAAATCCGCGGAACCGCGTATCCGGTTTATAAAGATGTCAAAATTCCTGCCGGTGCCGTTGAGCTACCATCGTTTGAGCAGCAAAAAGAAAATCCGCAATTGGCGATGGACGCCCAGATAAAATATCAGCAGCAAATTGCCAATAATGGCAAACCTGTTATTCAGCAGCAAGAGGGGGCACCCGCGATAGTCGTTATGCCGCCTGCCGAAGAACTCGACGAAAAAACAATAGATGAAATTTATGCCCTGCCTTTTACAAGGCGTTGGCACTGGAAATATGACAAGCTCGGCGGTGTTCCCGCTTTGGAGCCGGTGCAGTTTTCGATAACGACACATCGCGGATGCTTCGGCGGATGTTCGTTCTGCTCGTTATATTTTCACCAGGGCAAACAAATATGCAGCCGCTCTATCGGTTCGATACTCGATGAAGCGGATAAACTAAGCAAAGATAAACAATTCCGCGGCACTATAAGCGATATCGGCGGGCCTACAGCGAATATGTATGGTATGAGCTGCGAAAACGCAAAAACCTGCCGGCGAACAAGCTGCCTGTTCCCAACGCCGTGCAAATTTCTAAAGGCCGATTTTACGCGGATTTTAAAAATGATGGATGCAATTTTAAAATGGAGCAGGGCGGACAAGAAAAAAATAAATGTTTATGTCGCCTCCGGCGTCCGGCACGATTTGGCCCTGCTTAATACCGATTATATTAATCTGCTGACAAGTCATTTTGTCGGGGGGCATCTGAAAGTCGCGCCGGAACACTCCTGTCCGAGAGTTTTGGAGCTTATGGGCAAACCGCCAATTGAGGTATTCGAGGAATTTGAGAATAGATTTCAGGCGGCCTCTCGAAAGGCCGGCAAAGAGCAGTATTTAGTGCCGTATTTTATAAGTTCACATCCCGGCTGCACGGCAGAGGACGCGACGAAACTTATGGAGTATCTTGTCAAAAGGAATTGGCGGTTGAAGCAGGTTCAGGATTTCACGCCGGTGCCGCTTACGCTTTCAACGGCGATGTTCGTTTCGGAAAAAGATTCGAAGGGCAAAAAGATATTTGTCCCGAAAGGCCACAGCGAAAAAAAGCTGCAGATTGCTCTTTTGCAGTACCAGGAGCCGGCCAATCGAAAAATACTTATAAATTATCTTTCCTCCAAAGGTCGAAAAGACCTCATTTCAAAAATGAGGTCACAGAGCCGCGAACGTAAGTAAGCGGTAAATCAAAAATTCCTAAAGCCCCTAACTTTATGTTAGGGGTTAGTATTACCAGCCTTCGACGGGTTTATCTTGGGGGTTAATATTTCTGTCAGAAGGTAAAAAAAAGCAAATTTTCAGGAAAAGTAAGTTTTGACAAAAAGGCCGTTTTACCGGATAATGTATGTGGAGGTGAGCATATGATAAAAAAAATTACCATAAAAAACTTTAAGAAATTTGCAGATGCGGCGTATGAAGTGAATCCTGCTGTTTCTTTGTTTGTTGGGCCTAATAATGGAGGTAAGACTACAGCTTTACAGGCAATTGCTTTATGGGGTTCTTTAATTCAAGAATGGAACGAGAAGAAAGGTAGAGCTTCAAAAAGTACGGCCAAAAAAAGATATGGCGCCCAAGTAACGAGAAATGCCATTTATGCCGTTCCGGTTCAAGAAATGAAGCTTTTATGGTTCAATACGTTAACTCAAACTGGGAAACAACAGCCTATTAAAATCCAAATTATTGCTGACGGTATAGATAAGAGCGGTAAAGAGTGGGAATACGGTATTGAATTAAATTATGGTGGTCAAGAGGTGCTATATTGCAAACCAACGGACTTAACAAAAGATATTCCGGAAGACGTCTACAAAATTTTTCATTTACCGCCATTATCGGGAGTTCAAACACAAGAATTAAAGGTTGAACTTGGAGCACAAAGACATAGTATTGGCGAGGGCAGACCGGGAGAAATTTTGCGAAATTTGCTTTTACAAGTTCAAGAAAAAGGTAAATGGGATGATTTGTGTGCACAGATTAAAAATATGTTCAATGTTCAACTCGAGAAAACCTCTTTTAATCCAAGTACAGACGCCTATATTTTAGTTCGTTATCGTGAAGTATGGCCACGTAATAAAGGTTGTTTGCTTGAGATTGCAAACGGCGGCAGTGGTTTCCTGCAATTTCTTTTATTGGCAGCGTTTTTATATGTTCACGATAATTCTATATTATTAATTGATGAGCCCGATAGTCATATGCACGTAAGGCTGCAGCAAGGGATGTACGTCTGGCTTCAGCAAATTGCGGCAAAGAATAATGTCCAGCTTTTAATTTCTACACATTCAGAGGTTATAATCAACAATACGGATACGGACTATATTTACACTTTCTTTGGGAAAGATCCGAAGTCGTTTAAGGGTGATAAAAAACAGGTCATAAAAGCGTTAGAGGAAATATCCACGATTGAGATTTTGAATGCGCAGGAAAAGAAATTTGTTTTGTTTGCAGAAGGCGATACTGATTTCCCTCTTTTGAAAAGTTGGGCTACCAATCTGAAACCGGATATTAGCAAAGAATTAAACGATGTGTTTCGTATATCAACTCAAAACAACCAAATTGATGTTGCTAAAAGAAAATTTTGTTCTCTAAAAATTGTCGAACCGAGTTTAAAGGGGTTTTTTATTAGAGATAATGTTAGCAAAACCGAGTCTAAAGATATACCACCTGGTTTGGATGTGTGTTATTGGCCTCGGCAGGAAATTGAGAATTATCTTATTATTCCTTCCGTTCTTGAAAGATTTGTGAGTAAGCAAGAGTCCCCAGGCGAATTATTCACTCAGGAGCGGACTGAAAGAGCAAAACAGTATTTGAAAGATAATCTCCCGCCTAAGGTTTATAATGACCCGCTTAATAATGATTATCCTGGCAAGGGAAGTGATTTTCTCGACGAATTTTTTCGTGAAGTCGATTTTAAAATCAATAAAAGGGATTATTGGCAAATTGCTGATATGATGGATAAAAGCGAAATTCATCAGGATATAAAAAAAATGTTAACCGATTTACAAAAAGTGATAGAATAAATAGGGAAATAAATAGTGGCCGTTTATTTTTTCCCCCGAATTAATTTTGCGTCTTGCCTCGTTTTTCTACGATCTATTCTCTATAATCTGCGATTAAAGCGAACAAATTTCTCTGGACACGAGTATTATTTTCTGGTATAAGGCTGTATTCTAACTTTTTGATAAAACATAACCTCTTTATTTAAAGGTGTTTACAATGGCACATAAGAAGGGACAAGGCTCGAGCAGCAACGGACGCGACAGCAATGCTAAGAATCTGGGCATTAAGTTATATGCCGGCCAGGTGGCAAAGGCAGGCGCTATACTTGTCCGTCAGAAGGGCACTGTCTGGCATCCCGGCTTTAACGTCGGCATTGGCAGAGACGACACCTTATTTGCTTTGAAGCTTGGCGTAGTAAGGTTTAAGGGCAAGAAAATCCACATTGATGTCTAATTTCTTATTTTTTTAAGATGAAAATAAGGATGGCTTTATGCCATCCTTTTTTTGTATATTCTATGTCAAAGTTTACAGTTAACGGTTTACAGTTTACGGTTTTCTGTTCACTGCTAACAAAGGATAATGATGTTTATAGATGAAGCGAAAATTCGGATAAAGGCCGGCGACGGCGGCAACGGCTGTATAGCTTTCCGGCGCGAGAAATATATTCCCAAAGGCGGTCCTTCAGGCGGCGACGGCGGGCGAGGGGGAGACGTTTGGCTTGAGGCGACGGAAGATGTGGATACGCTGCTGGATTTCGCGGGCAGACATAACTGGAACGCAGAAGACGGCGAGCAGGGAGGCGGAAAAAATTGCTCCGGTTTGGCAGGGAAAGACCTTATTATAAAAGTCCCAGCCGGAACGCAGGTCTATGACGAAGGCCTCGAACATCTTCTATTAATAGACCTTAACAAGCCCGGAATGAAAGTGAAAATATGCAGAGGAGGCAGAGGCGGTAAAGGTAATCAAAACTTCGCAACCTCAACGAGACAAACGCCACGCTTCGCTCAAAAAGGACAGGCCGGCGCGGAAAGAAATGTCCAACTTGTTCTAAAACTGATAGCAGATATCGGATTAACAGGTCTGCCAAACGCGGGAAAAAGCACACTGCTTTCACGATGCTCGGCGGCAAGGCCAAAAATCGCAAGCTATCCATTCACGACATTAGAGCCAATGCTGGGAATTGTGGAACTGAGCGATTACCGCAGATTCGTTATGGCGGATTTGCCGGGACTGATTGAGGGCGCACATAGCGGAGCCGGATTAGGAATTGATTTTCTAAAACATATAGAAAGAACGAGAATAATCGTTCATATATTGGATATTATGCCGATGGATGGAATGAATCCGGCTGATAATTACAAAATTATACGAAAAGAACTGCTCAGCTACAGTAAAGAGCTTGGCAAAAAGAAAGAGGTTATAGTTTTAAATAAAATCGATCTTGACCCGGACGGCGAACAGTTAAAAAAAATCAAAAAGAAATTCCGTAAAAAGATATTTATAATATCAGCGGTAACGGGCAAAGGTGTAAAAGAACTTAGCGAAGAACTGTATAAGCTGGTGCAGCAGCACAAGAGAGTGAAAAGTGAATAGTGAAAAGTGAAAAGTTGAGGAGCCGCCTGCGGCGGAAGTGTCAATTTTGGATTTTGGAAACGAACCTCCTGGCATCCTACTTCGCCAAGGCTACGTAGGATTAAGGCAAGGGGAGATTTGGTTGCGATTTAGGCGGTCGGGCGATAAAATAGAAACAGCATGGACGCGAAGAAATTTTTAAAGAGCTGGCGATTTACATTGATACTGATGAGCGCTGTGGCAGGGGGCGCACTGCTGGGGCATATAATCGGTTCGAAAGCCGCGGTATTAAAGCCTTTGGGAGATGTGTTTTTAAATCTATTGTTCACCGCTGTTGTGCCATTAGTATTCTTTTCTCTATCGTCGGCAATAGCGGCAAGCTCCAATCTCAAACGCTTAGGACGTATAGCGGGGCTGATGCTCGTTGTGTTTTTGCTGACAGGTGTAATCTCATCGTGCCTGATGCTGCTTGCGGTGAAAGTTTTTGACCCTGCCAAAGGATTAACGTTAAAGCTTGCCGAGCCTGCGGCGACAGAAGGGGACGGCTTTGCGAACAAAATTGTCAATACCGTTACTGTAAGCGATTTTGCCGGTCTGCTGAACCGCAGAAATATGCTTGCGATGATTGTTTTTTCCATTCTAACCGGTTTTGCCTCGCAAGCGGCGGGCGATAAGGGGCGGACATTTCGAGAATTTCTGGTCAGCGGGTCTGAAGTGATGGGGCAGCTTATAAAGCTGATAATGCTCTATGCGCCGATTGGCCTTGGGGCATATTTCGCATACCTTGTCGGCACGTTCGGGCCGCAAATTATTGGTTCATACGTGCGAGCGGTCGCGCTCTATTATCCTTTGGCGATTCTCTATTTCGTATTCGGATTTTCCATTTATGCTTTTATCGGCGGGGGCAATAAAGGCGTGAAAGATTTCTGGACGTTCATTCCTCCGGCGGCATTGACGGCTTTCGGGACGGGAAGCAGTCTTGCGGCACTGCCGGCCAATCTTGAATCAGCCAGGCGTATCGGCGTGCCGGAAGATGTGCGCGAGATAGTGCTTCCGCTGGGCGCGACGATTCATATGGACGGTTCGTGCTTAGCTGCTGTTATGAAAATCGCGGTGCTGTTTTCGCTGTATGGCCGGGATTTTTCGGGGATTGAAACTTTAGCCGGCGCTGTCGGAGTCGCGATTCTTTGCGGGGTTGTAATGAGCGGCATACCGGGCGGCGGTTTTCTCGGTGAGACTTTGATTGTATCACTCTACGGATTCGGGCCTGAGGCACTGCCTATTATCTCAATGATAGGCACTCTCGTCGATGCGCCGGCGACAATGATTAACTCTTCCGGCGATACCGTGGCGGCGATGATGGTAAACCGTTTGCTGATTGCAAATGGCAAAAAATAATGTAAAATGGGTTTTTTAAGGGATAGGATGAATCCCGTTAGACCTCTTTAATATCATATGAGTTTTAATTGTGAAAAAGGCAAGTATGTTTTACATAGATACGCAAATTAAAAGGCTTAGTGAGGTCTAACGGGATGAATATTATAGCAATAGATATAGGCAATACGAATATAACGGCGGGGCTTTTTATTGATAATACCGAGACGATAATGGAGAAAATCGGCGGCGGCAATTCGGAAGAGCTTACCGCCTGTTTAAAATCATTCTGGCAGAAGATTCCTTTTGTAAAAGCCGGTAAGGAGAAGGACAAAAAGCGCGACGGCGTTATTGTTGTCGGAAGCGTAAAGCCAGACTGGACGGAAAAGGTTAGAGAGATTGCAAAAAAAGAACTGGATGAAAAAATTCTTGAGATAGGCGTTGGTAAAGATGTTCCGCTGCCGATGAAACTTAATGTCGATGAGCCGGGGCAGGTCGGCGTTGACAGGGTATTGTGCGCATTCGCGGCATACAGCGTTGTTGAAGATGCGGTTATTGTCGCTGATTTCGGGACGGCGGTAACAATCGACCTTGTTAGTGCCGAAGGCGTTTTTTTAGGCGGGACGATACTGCCGGGCTTTGATATATCGGCTGATGCGCTGCACAGACAGACGGCGGCTTTGCCGAAAATAGATAAAGTAGAAATCCCCAAAAAGCCCTTAGGCAGAAATACAATCGAGGCAATCAATAACGGGCTGTATTACTCGGCGATAGGGGCTCTTGAAACGATAGGAAGGCTCTATTCCGAAGAGATTGGCCGATGGCCGCAGACGGTTGTAACGGGCGGAAATATGGAAATCGTCAAGAGCGGCTGTGAATTTGCGGATTCATTTGTTACAGACTTAGGCGTGAAGGGCATTGTCCTTGCATACGAGAAATTTATCGGGGAGAAAGATTGAAAACGCCAGGACAAGGCTGTATTGCTTCATTGATGACGGCGAAATCCGCAGCCGCAATATCGAGCATACAAATTGCGGGGGAAAATTCAGCAGATGTTTTAAAGAGTATTTTCAGGCCTTTGGGGAAAATTGTTGAATTTAATGAAGGAAATATACTTCACGGTTTTCTTTTTGATAAAGATAAAGATATTGATGAAGTTGTAATCGGCTGTGAACAGACAGACTCTTTCAGTATTAATTGTCACGGCAATCCACTTATTGTAGAAAACATTCTTGAATTATTGAAAAAGCACGGAGTGAAAATTACAGAGCCTGACGCTGTTTTGGCCTATATTCTCCACAGAAAATACGGCAGTAACACGATTGCGGCAGAGGCGGATATCGCCATGGCAAAGGCAGCGACAATTTATGGTGCAAAGATAATCCGGCATCAGACCAAAATGGGACTTTTGCAAACTGCCGAGTGGTGGCTTGAGAATCTAAATGTGCTGGAACCTGACGATATCAAAAGCGGCGCAGAACGGATTTTAAATGACAGCAGAATCGCGGATTTGTTTATAGAGGGCGCCAGAGTTGTGATTGCAGGGGCGCCCAACAGCGGCAAAAGCACATTGTTTAATTACCTTTGCGGCAAAGATAAAGCGATAGTAACGGATATCGCAGGCACAACGCGGGACTGGCTGGCCGCCAAGGTCCGCTTAAAAAGAATCACAGTGGAATTTTTTGACACCGCAGGCCTTGATGAAACACCGGCCGGCAAAAATGCGGTTGACGCTGAATCACAGAAGCAGGCTGCCGGGCTTATAGAAACGGCTGATTTGGTTTTGCTTGTTCTGGATATGACAAAACAGACAGAATTTCGCATTTCGGCAAAAAATGTGCTTGCCGTTTATAACAAATATGATTTGGCGAAGGATTTACTTGCCGATGGTTTAAAAATCAGCGCAAAAACCGGCAGCGGAGTAAAAGAGCTTGTCGGCGAAATAGAGCGGAGACTCGGCGTTTATGATTTTGATATCAAAAAAACGGTCTGTTTTACAGACAGGCAGAAAAAGATAACAGGGGAAATTGTTTCTGCCAGGACAAAACAGCAGATTAAGGAGCTGATTACAGAGTTGTTAAAAGGCGCCGTTGTTGTATAATTGCAGCTTATGAGTTTACAGCAGGACAAATTGACGCCGGCGATGAAGCAGTATGACAGCTTCAAGAAAAAATACCCGGAGTGTATTCTGTTTTTCCGGATGGGGGATTTCTACGAGACATTTTATAAGGATGCGCAAATCTGTTCGCAAGTCTGCGGGCTTACGCTGACAAGCAGAAATAAAGGGGACAATCCTGTGCCTCTTGCGGGTGTGCCTTTTCACGCTGTTGACGGCTATCTCAAGAAGATGATTAAGGCAGGCTATAAAGTCGCTGTCTGCGAACAAATCGAAAATCCAAAACTTGCCCAAGGTGTAGTCAAACGAGATGTAATTCGGATTATCACGCCGGGCACACTTACCGATGATATCCTGCTCGAAGAAAAGCAGGACAATTTTCTATGTGCGATCAGTCTCAATTCGAAAAATGCTGCAATAAGCTGGGTTGATATTTCAACGGGACATTTTTTTGCCCGTGTTGTTCCTGAACAAGCGGTAGTTGATGAGATTTTAAGAATTTCTCCTGCGGAGTGCATTTTGCCTGAGACGCGAGGCGAACTTTTCGGCACTGAAGTAAAAAAATTAGCAGCGCAGATTGAACAGACGGGCAAAACAGCGGTGACGGTTCGGCCGGCGTGGTATTTTGAGCCTTACGATTCTTATAAGAGGCTGCTTGAGCAATTCGGCACAAAGACGCTGGAGGGATTCGGCATAAAAGACGATAGTTCTGTGATTAGTCCAGCCGGTGCGATAATTGAATATCTCAAAGAGACGCAGAAAACAGCATTAGGACATATTTCAAGCCTGAAACTTGTCGAGCAGAAAAAGTTTCTTCAGATAGACCAGACAACACTGCGGAGTCTTGAGGTTCTTTCAACGATTCGCGGCGGCAGTGTCAAAGGTTCGCTGGTAGAAAGTATCGACCAGACACTTACCGGAATGGGCGGCAGGATGTTTCGATACTGGATGTGTATGCCTTTGTGCGATGTCGGCTCAATCGAACTAAGGCAGGATGCTGTTGAAGAATTTGTTGAGAAGAAGGCCGACTCCGCTGAGGGATGCCTTACGGCACTTGAAAAGATACGAGGTATTTTAAAGAATTTTGCCGACCTTGAAAGGATTGTCGCAAGGATAAGCACCCTGAGAGCAACGCCGCGAGACCTTTTAGCGCTTTGTCAAAGTTTGAAAAAGGCAGAGCCGCTGAAGCAATTGCTTGGCGGTTTGTCCGCGGATATTCTTGTTAAACTAACGCAGCGATGCGATTGTCTGCCGGAACTTGCCGCTGTTTTGGAATCGGCGATTGAGCCGGAATGTCCCAATCATCTTCGTGACGGCGGTGTGATAAAAGCAGGTTTTAATTCCGAACTTGATGAGCTGCGCAGCATCTCGAAAGACGCAAGGGCGTGGCTGGCTCAATATCAGCAGAAGGAAATTCAGCGGACCGGCATAACACATCTAAAGGTCGGTTTTAACCAGGTTTTCGGCTATTATATCGAGATTACCAATTCTTACGCGGACCGTATTCCGGCTGATTATGTTCGCAAACAGACGATAAAAAATGCCGAGCGTTATATAACCGATGAGCTTAAGAAATATGAGGAAAAGATTCTCACTGCCGGCGAAAAAAGTCTTGAGCTTGAGCAGCGGCTTTTTGAACAGCTTCGCGCTCAATGCGCATCTTATATAAGCAGAATTCAGCACTTAGCGGAAACTGTCGCGACGTGCGATTGTCTTTGTGCTTTTGCTCATCTTGCGGATTTGCGGAATTACACAAGGCCGAAGATAACCGGCGGAGGCGAACTGGTAATCCGTGACGGCAAACATCCTGTGCTTGCAGAGATTCTCAGCAGCGAATTTGTGCCGAACGATGTCGAACTTGGCGCAAATGGTTCGACTCCGCTCACCACAGGTAGCGGCGATGTGATGATAATTACAGGCCCCAATATGAGCGGCAAAAGCACTTATATCAGGCAAACCGCTCTTCTTGTTTTAATGGCTCAGACGGGTAGTTTTATTCCCGCAAAGCAGGCGACGATAGGCTTAGTTGACAGGATATTTACGCGAGTCGGCGCTTCTGACGAAATTGTTCGGGGGCAGTCAACCTTTATGGTAGAAATGACCGAGACAGCGAATATTATCAACAACGCTACTGAAAAATCGCTTGTGATTCTCGATGAGGTCGGCAGAGGCACAAGCACTTATGACGGTCTGTCTCTGGCCTGGGCGATAACTGAGCATATCGCAAACGAAATCAAATGCAGAACACTTTTCGCAACGCACTATCATGAGCTTACGGCTCTTGCGGAGCTTTTAGTCAATGTGAAAAACTATAATGTGGCCGTTCGTGAATGGATGGATGAGGTAGTATTTCTGCATAAAATTGTTCCCGGCGGGACGGACAAAAGCTACGGTATTCACGTTGCAAAACTTGCCGGTATTCCGAAATCCGTTCTTGAGCGCAGCAAAGAGATTCTCGCGGAGCTTGAAAATACTTTTCAAAAGGAAACTTCGGGCGATAAGCTCACAAAGCAGCGGACAAAACAGCCGCAACAGCAGCTTTTCGACCAAAAAGAGAAAGATGTTCTCGAAAAGCTCAAAGGCCTTGACGTTAATAATCTTACGCCAATCCAGGCCATCAATTTGCTCAATGAAATAAAGGATTTTCTGAAAAAACAATAGTTTTACCCCTTCACCAATTTTTCAGGCACCTACATCTGTCCAGAATATTCAAAAAAGAATAAACATCAAATATTTTGAAAGAAACCGGCACCATGAAAAAAATTGGTGTGGGGGTTTATTTGGGTTGAATATTTTCCATCAGCCTATTAGAATAGAAGTAATATATTTTTGAGTGAGGCGAAATATGTATTGTCAAAAATGCGGAATGGATAATCTTGAAAATGCCGCGATATGCCAGCAGTGCGGCGGAGTGTTTGTTTACAGCCAGCCGACGAGAACAAGCGGAATGGCGATAACTTCGATGATTCTGGGTATAAGCGGTTTTTCAATGTTCGGCGTGTTTGGAATTACGTGGATAATCGGTCTTGTATTCGGGATACTTGCGCTTAACAAAATCAGCAAGGCGAGCGGAGCGGTAAAAGGCAAAGGTTTTGCAATCGCAGGAATTATAACTTCCGCGGTAGGTCTTGCACTTCTGCTGACAATTATCGGGATTTGGCTGTTTGTTAATTCCGCAACGACATTTTCCCTGCACAAAAAGTTAGAAATGCACGATGATTTTATAACGACCATGCAGATGTCCGGGCGACCGGATATTAAAGGAATAATTTGCGTTGAGGACAAATCCGCCCCAGACAGGAGCTGCGAGAATATATTGTTTGTGAATAATGAGTCGGAGAAACAATTTTCCGCTGTTACAATGAATATGACGTGCGGGCCGAAAGGTCAGGAGCCTGTCAGGTTAAGCTGGCAGTTTGCCGGCAAGGAAAAACAGGCCGATGTATATAATTTTACCATAACATTTTCCGTCGGAGAAAATGCTGTCAGCACAAATAAAAAGAAGATTATTTATGACGGCACCGAGCAGGTAATCTTCGAGGATGCCCGGCAAAAGATATATATCAGGCCGGAAAAATAATTATTGTTTTTCAGCGGTTTGTTTTTTCAGTGATAGAACATACAGCAGCACAAATATCGCCGCGCAGATAACACAAATCCATTTTACCTGACTGTGGCTAAGCAGCCCCAAGAGATAATTTTTCTGTATGGGCCAGAATGGCTTGACATCATAATGATAAATCCCGTCAATCAATACATGAAGCCATACGCCCAGAACGCCTGAGATAATCATTTTGGGGGCATTAGTTTGATATGGTATTCTTGTTTTTTTCATAAGCCAGCTAATCAGCGGCAGTTCAAGATAAGCGACAAATCCCCACATAGCGCCGACAACGGCACCTATTAAAAACGTATGACCAAATCTGTGTATAGTAGACCCGTGCCGCCCCATTAAATTGACCAGCAGCACTTCGATATCCACTATCACGTTTGCCAAGACAAAGACCGGCAGGTCTATCCATTTTCTAAAGATATAACCCAAAAGTCCCGCTGGTCCGAAATGATAAGGCGTAGTCGGCATTCGAATAGTATATAGTATTTGGTATTTAATGTATAGTATAAGTCGGTGAGCTTTGTTCAAAAAAATCGGCGTAAAAGCCGATGATATTAACAGAGTGTTTTTATAATTGATTCTTTGTTTTGTTTGACGGATAATTCCTTATATGAAGCTGAGTTTGAGTGGTAAAACTATAGGGAATATGACGGCCTGTTTGGCTGTTACGCTAATGGCTTTAGGGGTGGTCTTTGTTTTCAGCGCAAGTGCCAAAATTGATGTTGAATATGACCTTGCAAAGTTCTATTCGTATCCTGAATTTCGCCAGGCTGTTTTTTTTCTTATCTCCATTCTGATTTTATTCGGACTATCCCTGATTAATTACAGGATTTTAGCCTTCAAAAGCGGCAACTGGAAAGGCTGGATTCCAAATCCGGCCGTCTGGCTTGTTTTTGTAAGTATCATCCTGCTCGTGATGGTTCTTATCCCCGGCATCGGCGTAGAAATCAATTATGCCCGACGATGGCTGAGAATTCCTTTGGGACCGGCATCAATAAATTTTCAGCCGTCAGAGCTGGCGAAATGGTCGCTGGTTTTGTTTATCCCTGCCGTTTCTGCTCTGCTCGGCGAAAAGATAAAAAGATTCAAAAATTTTGCGATATTATGTGTTGTTATCGGACTTATCGCCGGTCTTATAGTGATTGAGGATTTCGGCACGGCGTTTTTTGTCGCGTTTGTCAGTTTTGTGATTTTGTTTATAGCCGGCGCCAAATGGTGGCATTTTTTAACGCCTCTGCCGATTCTGGCAATTCTTTTTACTCTGGCGATTATTACTTCTCCTGAACGGCGCGAGAGAATCAAAACCTTTATAAATCCTGATTCTTCCACGGCTCAGACTTCGGGTTATCAGGTCAAACAATCTCTTATAGCGATATCGACAGGCCGAATACTCGGCAAAGGCCTTGGCGGCGGCATAAGCAAATACGGCCATCTGCCGGAAGATACCACCGATTTTATATTCGCGATAATCGCCGAAGAGCTTGGCTTTGTCGGCGTTTGTTTTGTTATTCTGCTTTTTATATTTTTCCTTGTTCTCGGCGTTATCATAATCGGCAGATGCAAGGATGACTTCGGGAAACTGCTTGCCTTTGGAATTGTTCTTGCGATAACGTCTCAGGCGGTGATGAATCTCGGCGTAGTTACCCGGCTTTTGCCGACGAAAGGTATCGCCCTTCCTTTTATAAGCGCAGGCGGAACACATCTTTTTCTTACTGCGGCAGCGGTTGGTATTCTTGTGAGCATAGCCGGAAGGGCCGAGGACGCATGAATCCCGCACCTTCTTTCCATTCTATCTTTTTTAAATCACTCTTCAGATACATTGAATATTTAGAAGGTGCGGGATGAAGCACATTTACCCTCACACCTATTTGCAAAGTTGTTCTGAAAATGCAGGATGTTAAAAAAATGTCATTATCATCGAATTTACTATCCACCGACACAAAGCAAATAGGTGTGAGGGTGTATTTAGCAGGCGGCGGCACCGGGGGGCATATTTATCCGGCCCTTGCCGTGGCAGGCGAGCTTTTAAGGATAGAACCTACCTGTAAAATAACCTTTTTTTGCAGTCAAAGACCTATAGATACCAGAATTCTTGCGGGGACAGGTTTTCAGTTTATTCCTCTGCCTGTCAGTGGTTTTTCAAAGAATCCTTATGAAATATTTGTATTTTTGAGGTCTCTTTTTGCCGCCAAAAAGATTGTCGAGCAGACGATTCTTGCCAATCAGCCGCAGAACGCAGTTTTGTTTAGTATGGGCGGTTTTGTTTCTGCTCCGGCGGTTTTTGCCGCCAGGAGATTGAAAATACCTGTGGCGATGCTGAATATCGATGCCGTAGCGGGCAAAGCGAATAGGCTGCTTGCTTATTGTGCAAAGGATATTTTTGTTCAGTTTGAGGCGACCAGCCGCAGTTTCGGCGCCAATCGCCGCAAAATTATGGTAACAGGATGTCCATTACGTTCGGCCTTTTTCAATCCCGACAAAAACGCCGCGATTGCGGCACTTGATTTAAGTCCGAAAAAGAAGGTTTTGCTTGTTACCGGCGCTTCAGGCGGCGCAGCCAATATAAATAACGTCATAGGTTATCTTCTCGACAAACTTGATGCCTTTGCCGCAGACTGGCAGATTGTTCATTTGGCCGGTATCCCGCATTTTGATGCCGTAAGAACGTTTTATAAGGAAGCAAAGATAAGCCATAAGATTCTGGACTATTTTGACGACATGCCGAATCTTCTTGCCGCGGCAGACCTTGTTATCGGCCGAGCAGGTGCGATGAGTGTTGCGGAATTTGCCGCTTCACAGACGCCCGCGGTATGCCTTCCTTATCCTTACCATCGCGACAGGCATCAAAGGCTCAATGCCCAGTATCTTGTCGATGCCGGCTGCGCCTGTTTAGTCGATGATTTATGTGATACAGAAAAGACGGCCCAGCTTTTATGGCCTGTTCTTTGCGACCTTATGAGTTCGGATGAAAAACGGCAGCAAATGAAGGCTAACATCGCCAAAATAGTCAATCCTGGCGCAGCGGCACAAATCGCACAGAAACTGTTAAATTACTGACCGAAACTAAATTTTATTTTTATTTGCAATCCCTGCCGGCGAACATAAAATAGGGCTAAAGCGTAAGGAAAAGATAGCCGAATTTAAGTTTAGAGTATGAAATATTTTCGCCCTATAATCTCAAAGGTATTTATTACAGCATTTTTGCTGTTTTTTTGTTTTTCGGGGCTGATTTTTGCCGAGCCGAATAAGCCGGATGAAAATCTTGACGGCCAATCGAAAATCAACCGCTGGACGCTGTTTAATTCAACGGACGAGCAAATTCGCATTGATACGGCCGTTGAGCTTCTGAAGAATCCTTCCAGTGAGGCAAGACAAATCCTGCTCGAAGCTCTTGGCACGGCGGATAATGCCGGCGCCCAGGCTTCTGTGTGCAAATCGCTCAGGCAGTTCAGGAGTTTTTCGCAGCTCATTGACGACAAAGAGGATTTTATTGTTCCGCTGATGGATATTATCAGGGGTCAGAATGCGGAAGTTGCGCGTCTTGCGGCACAGGCATCGCTTATTTTTACTTACAGACAGATTAAAAATCAGCTTGAGGATATAGCAGAGAGTTCTGACCTTGGTGTTACGGCAAGAAAAAACGCGATATATGCCCTTCAGATATACCCGGACAAAGAAGCAGTTTCAGAGTTGATAAGACTGCTTGATGATGATAACGAGGAGATTGCTTCTGCCGCTGCCGGGGCATTGCAGGAATGGCTGCCGGCAGTCAGGGACAAAAAACTTTGGCGGAAAACTCTTAAGGATTTTGAAGGCAAAAGCCGAACTGATATTCTTCGTGAAAGGCTGCTTGCACAGGAACAGAAGATAGAGCGGCTTTCCGATGAAGTTTCATTATGGCAGAAGAAGTATATTTTGTCGCTGGACAATATCTATCAGGCTACCACAGATGAAAACGCTCGTGGGAAATTTATAGCGGAGAATCTTGCGTTTGCCCACAGCTCTGTGAAATTGTGGGCGATAGAAAAAATCAATATGTGGCGCAAGAGCGGCAAACCTTTGCCTCTTGAGGTTTTTCAGAAGCCCCTTATCGCTCTTGTTAGTGACTCTGACCCCGTGGTAAGGCTGGCGACAACGAAATTACTTGGCATACTGACGAATGTAAACTCTGCCGATGCACTTTTTACTCAGTTAAAGATAGAAATTCAATCTGATGTGAAAACTGAAATTCTGGTCGCTCTGGCGCATGTCTGTAATTTTGCCCTTTCGCCCGGAGCCGAGGTGAAAATTAACCCTGAGATTCGCATTCAGACGCTGCAAATTGCTTCAGAGTATCTTAAGGACTCGAATCCTGTAGCGGCAGCTGAAGTGATTCGCAATCTTCTTTTGCAGAACGGCTTGGAAGCCCAGAAGGTAAAGCCTTACTTTGAACTTATAGCTAACTGTTTCAGGAAAGCAGATACTGAACAGGTAAAAAGCCGTCTTCTTGAGGAAATGGTCCGTCTTTGCGGCAGCGATAGTTTTTACAGAACCGCGGCAGGCGAGACTTTCGCGGACATTTTCAAACAGGCTGTGGATGACGCAAACAGTCAAATAGCGGCTCCCGCGGTCGTCGGTTTTATAAAAGTGGACCAGGCAGGCGCCTTCGAATTGCTCAAGCAAAAGGGATTTACGAATCATCCGAGCGCCAAAATACGAAGTGAGCTTATTTCCGCAGCGGGCCAAATCGGCACTATCGACGACCTCGAATGGCTTGGTCCGATGGTAATAACCGCCGGAACGGAAGATGAGCGAAAACAGGCGGCGGATGCGATGATGAATATCTTTCAATACTGCAAGGCTGATGTTTTGCTCGGCTGGGCACAGAAATTTGCCCGTCAGGCAAAAGCAAAAAGCGATGAATTCGTTGTGGCGAGAACGAGAATTCTGTTTGAGACAGCCGAAAAGAAGGCGGAGGCTGAGCAGAATAAGCGGCTTTTGTTTTCAGTGCGATTCGCTATGGCAGATTTCTGCGCCGAAACGGCAATATATGATTTAGCGGCAAAATATTATGGTATTCTTTTGCAGTCAAACCCTGACCCTAATCAGGCATCAGACATAACGGCCAAACTTCTTGCTGTGCATTTGTATTCCGGCCAAATCGAGTCTGCCAAACAAATTGTCGCCAATTTCCTGCTGTCTGCGGACCTGTCGCCGAAAGCTGAAATTACCGGGGTTCTTGATAATTATTTCACAGCGAATCAGAGTTCGGAACAGTCCGGACAGACTTTTGCGGCATTAGCTTCGATAAATATTTCTGACCGGAACCCTCGTCCGTTCTGGTCCAGGCAGCTTGAGATATGGAAGACACTTGTGAAAATTCCTTCCCGAACATCTGTTGAGCCGAATGTTCCTGCGGAGCCGAACACTTCTGCAGAACCAAACACTTCTGCTCTGTAGAAACTTTTTGCCAGATGAACCCCGCCTTTACAAAATACAAACATATTATCTGGGACTGGAACGGTACGCTTTTAGATGATGGCTGGCTGTGTGTTGAAATACTCAACCGAATGCTGGCTTGCCGTGGGATGAAAACCACCTCAATTTTTGAGTACCAGAAGTATTTTGATTTTCCAGTAATCAATTATTACATAAAACTTGGTTTTAACTTTGAAAAAGAATCTTTTGACGATGTCGCGAAAGAATATATTCGTGCTTACGAATCCCAGTGCCGCGAATGTCATCTTCGTCAGGGAGTTATTGACGTTGTAAAGCAGTTCAAGGCTAAAGGATTTTTGCAGTCGGTTCTTTCCGCTTCGCAGCAGTCTTCGCTTTTTGGAATACTTGAATTTTTTGGTTTAAAGGAGTTTTTCGAAAACATCGCGGGTCTGGATGACTATTATGCTCACAGCAAGATTGATATCGGCAGGAAGTTATTAAAGAATCTTGCAATCAGCGGCAGAGAGATACTTCTGATAGGCGATACGACGCACGATTATCAGACAGCCTGCGAACTGGAAGCGGATTGCCTTCTTTTGCCCGCCGGCCATCAGTCCAGGGAAAGGCTTGTTGCCTGCGGTGCGAAAGTCTGCGACAGTTTCGATGAGGCCTTTAAAAGTTTATTTTAACGCAGGAAAGGATTGTGCAGTTTTTCCTGTTTGATTGTTGTATTTTCACCGTGTCCCGGCAGAACGGCTGTGTCCTCCGGCAGAATCAGCAATTTGCTTTTGATATTATCGACAAGCAGTTTGAGGCATTTTTGCGAATCATATCCTGGAAAATCAGTCCTTCCTATAGAGCCGGCGAAAAGTGTATCGCCGCTGAAAACTATTTTTTCGTCTTTATTATAGAGACATATTCCGCCGGGTGTGTGGCCGGGGGTGTGTATGAGTTGAAACGCCAGATTGCCAAATTCAATCAGCCCCTCTTTGTCAAAAATAACATCAGCCGGTGTGGTGGTAATGTTTGTGTATGCCCAAGATGAAAGATTGCTCACAGCATCGCCGAGCATAGCCGAATCTGCTTTGTGAATACAGACTTTGATTTTATCGAATTTTTTTCTCAGCAAAGCTGCGCCTGCGATGTGGTCGGCATGGCCGTGGGTTAGTATTAATGTATGAGGATTGAGATTTTTTTCCTTTAAAAAATCTATCAATAGTTTGACGGTTAAACCTGTGTCAATTATGATGCAGTCTGTCGTTTTTCTGTCTGGGCGAACTATATAGGAATTATTTTCGTAACTTCCCAAAACCAGTTTGTCAATCTGCATACCTAAGTTCCATTTTGAAAGATTGAAAATATAACAAGTTATGGAATTTTGTCAAATCTTTCGTTTTTATAAGACCAGGGATAATTTGGTGTTTCAGTCCGGTAATTTTTGTTAAAATGCGCAAGACCTGGCTTTAGTAATGGTGTTTTTTTGCCGAATTGACTTTTGTAAGTACGGGCGCATAGTACGTCTGTGTATAAATATCTATATTGAGGGACCAGATAATGGCCAATAATTCTCGTGAGCATCTTGCTCGTGACCTTTTCCGAAGGTATGAGGGCAACCCGATACTCGAGGCGAAGGACTGGCCGTATCCTGTTAATTCTGTTTTTAATCCTGCCGCGATAAAACTGCCTGACGGCACGCTATTGCTCGCACGAGTGGAAGATTTACGTGGTTTTTCTCATTTGACTTTGTGCAAGAGCAAGGATGGTCTTTCGAACTGGTGGATTGACGACAAGCCCACGATGGAAGCCGACCACGACTCGCATGAGGAGCGCTGGGGGCTGGAAGACCCGCGGATTGTCTGGCTCGATGAGCAGGGACAGTTTGCGATTACTTACGTAACGTTCAGCGAAGGCGGCCCGCTGGTTTCGCTTGCGATAACCAAAAATTTTCACACGTTTGCCAGGATGGGCGCTATGCTGCCGCCGGAGGACAAGGACGCCTGTCTTTTCCCGCGGAGGTTTAACGGCAGATTTGCGCTTATTCATCGTCCGATAGTGCAGGGCGAAGCTCATATGTGGATTAGTATGTCGCCGGATTTGAAACACTGGGGCGACCACAGAGTTCTTATGCGAACCCGCCACGCCTTCTGGGACGGCCAGCGGATAGGTCTTGCCTGTCAGCCGATAGAGATTCCTGAAGGCTGGCTGATTTTCTATCACGGCGTAAGGGCTACAGTGGCCGGCCAGATTTACCGCATTGGCGTGGCACTGCTTGACCTTGAGGAGCCGTGGAAGGTCTTGCGCCGAAGTCCGGAATGGATTCTCGGTCCGCGAGCGGATTATGAAAGAATCGGCGATGTCAGCGATGTTGTCTTTGTAACCGGCGCGACGGTGAACAAGGAAAGCGATCTATTGTATCTTTACTATGGCGCCGCAGACGACAAAATCGCGGTCGCTATAGCCAATATGAGTGAGGTTCGTGAATATATAATGATGTGCCCCGAATCAGAGGATTAATCGTTTGCGTCAGCTCTTTTTTCCGACATTACAAAATCAGCTGGTATAACTACACCAAAAACATCTTTTTTAACCTCAGACTTCGTATCTATCTGAGTTAATTTTATTGTTATCTTCTCATCTTCAATAGTTACTGCGGAAAAATCGAAGGGTAGAAAATTTTTTGGGTCTATTTTTATCTCGACCTGTTTGTATGTTTTTGAAAATCCGCTAGTTTCTTTTGGTATCAAAAGTAAAGTAACCAAATTCCTCTTATTTTCCTGAATCTTTATATCGAATTGTTCTGCAAGCTCAGCAGGCCTGGCAAAGCCAATAATTGGAAAATAACTTTGCACAAGCTCGAAAGGCTCGATTGGTTTTTCTTTGGCAAGCTGCTCCGACGCTGCCGATTTACTCTGGTAGTCGATTTTAGTCATTTTCCAGCCGTCAAAGATATAATCTTCCCTGTAATTCTGCTGGGCGGCATCATCCTGTTTCATTGTCATAAAATTTATTCTAAGTGCACAGCAGTTTATATCTTTGGTATAAAAAACCTTACCATTTCTGACCGTTTGCGTCTCAAATAAAGGCTGGGCGTGTATGTATTCGATTTTGGCTGAGAGATTTTTAAGATTGATTGCTGTCTGATTGAGTTTTTCTATAATATCGTTGATTAGCGCATTGCTGCCATCAGTTTCTCCGGCAGGGCAATTCCACTGCAAAAAAAGTAAAACACAACTGAATATTAATAATCCGATTTTATTTTTCATAAGAGTTAATTATATCAACGATTTGGGGCAGCTTGTCAATTATATAGTCAGCATAAGATGCAAATTGTTCCGCATTTTTGCCGGTTTTGATTAAGATAGCTTTAGCACCGGCAGCCTTTGCACTTTGCAGGTCGAACAGATAATCTCCCACAACCAATGTCTGCTGCGGTTTAACCTTGAAAAATTTGCATAGTCTCTTTACCCCAAAAGGGTCCGGCTTTACAGGTCCATCATCGCGGTCAACTACCGCATCAAATTCGATATTGTGCTTTTTGGCTACCGCTGAGGCGTTTGAGCGGGTATTTCTCGTCATAACACCGATATGTATTTTCATTCGGCGAAGCTGTTTAAGAGTTTCCGTTGCACCTGCGTTCAAAACAGAATGTTTGATTGCCGCCTGTTCGTGCTTATACAGGATTTCTTCAGCCTTTTTTCTGGCGGCAGGACTCATTTTCTCCATCGCCTCCAGCAGCGGGCCTGCGTTGGCAGCAAGACCTATTTCAGTCCGAATCCTGTCAAAATCCAGATACGGCTCTGTTATCGTCCCATCAAGGTCAAATATGATTGCTTTGATTTTCATTTAACTGTCGGCTACTTAGTTGGTTTGCCGCGGAGGATTTCGATAAACGCCTTTAAATTGTCGTTCATCACACGGTTCTTTCTTATTATTACGCCGGTCGGCCTTGTAAATTTTTCATTTGAAAACGGTATTGCCTTTAGTGTCCCATTGGCGATTTCGTT
>JAPLMW010000050.1 GCA_026386845.1 Phycisphaerae bacterium | reverse complement strand
CACGAACTTGCGGGCGAATTTAATATCTCGCCGTTTCAGGCAGGTTATCCCTGGGCGGTAAAATTGCAGAAGGGGAATTCTACCCCCACACCAATTCCTACAGATAAGACCATTTTAGAATCTTCCGAAAAGGATGGTTCTGCTCAATCATCTATTAAATCACAAAGCAAATTGGTGTGGGGGTTTATCGGCAAGGAAGCAATTGCGAAAAAGGCCGTTAATTTCAGCACGGAAGTTGCGAGGCTGAAATTTGACGGCAGCAAAGGTGTAAGGCCAATAAGGCAATTAGATGGGATATTAAATAGTGACGGTGTTTGTATCGGTCAGGTCTTAAGCTGTGCAGGGGCGGGCGATAAACAAATTGTTCTTGCTTTGATTCAAAAAGAATACAATATAGCAGGAAAACAAGTCGGCATTTATTATCTTGCAAGAAATCAGGGTCATATTCAGCAGGGCAGAAAAGAAAAAGTAAAGCCCGGCGATAGTCTGGCTGCGGATATTATTGGTAAAGTTGTCGAAAGATTTGAAAAGTTTTGAAAAAGGAAGTAAAGAGGTAAAGAAGCAGGGAAGTAAGGAAAACGGCATAAACTAATAGTTCCTTACGTCCTTATATCCTTACTTCCTTAAAATGACGAACAGGCAACAGATAACCGATTTACGTTAAAACGGAGTATTAGTATGACACCGGAAAATTTACTTTATACAAAAGACCACGAATGGGCGGAAATTAAGGGCGATGCGGCAACAATCGGCATTACCGATTACGCGCAGCATTCACTTGGTGAAATTACGTTTGTCGAACTGCCTGCCGTTAAAAAGCAGGTTAAGGTGCACGATATTGTTGCGGCAGTGGAAAGCTCAAAGGCCGCCAGCGACGTTTACAGTCCTATGGCGGGACAGATTACAGAAGTCAATAACGGACTTTCATCGAAGCCCGAACTTATAAATCAGGATTGTTGCAAGGCCGGCTGGATTTGTAAAATAAAGATTGCCGCCCCGGACACAAAGCATCTTATGAACGCAGCGCAATACGAAGAATATCTTAAAAGCATTTAAACTGCAGAGGTAAAAATGTCTTTTATTTCAAATACGCCGCAGCAGCAAAAACAGATGCTCAAGGAAATCGGGCTTTCAATGAACGGATTGTTTGCGGATATTCCGAAGGAATTTCTGGCAAAGGAATTTAATCTGCCGGCGGGCATGAGCGAATTTGAGGTGCGAAATCGTCTTGCCGAGCTTGCGGCCAAGAATTATATCGGCCTAACCTGCTTTTTAGGCGGCGGGTTTTACGACCATTTCATACCCGCTGCGGTTTATTCGATAATCAGCCGAAGCGAATTTTATACCGCTTATACGCCGTATCAGCCGGAAATTTCGCAGGGCACTTTGCAGGCGATTTTTGAATACCAGTCGGCAATTTGCCGGCTCACGGAAATGGAAGCGGCCAACGCATCGCTTTATGACGGCGGAACGGCTTTGTATGAGGCGATGATGATGGCGCTGCGAATCACAGGAAGAAATAAAATACTCATCGACGACAGCGTAAATCCGATTTACCGCGTAATAATTGATTCCTACACAAAAAATCTCAGCATCGCCCTTGAAGAAACAAAGAATGATGACGGTCTGATTAACAGGGGCGAATTGTTAAGCAAACTTGATGATAATACTGCCGCTGTGATTGTGCAGAATCCGAATTTTTTCGGCTGCGTTGACGACTTTACCGATATAGCCGAGGCTGCCCACGCGAAAGGCGCTCTGCTGATTGTTTCCTGTTATCCGGTGTCGCTGGGAATTTTAAAGACGCCCGGCGCGATGGGCGCCGATATTGTTACGGGCGAAGGCCAGAGCCTGGGTTTACCAATGTCTTTTGGAGGCCCATATCTTGGCTTTATGGCAACGAAAAAAAATTATGTGAGAAAAATGCCCGGCAGGATTGTCGGCAGAACAAAAGATAATCAGGACAGAGTCGGTTTTGTCCTGACCCTTCAGGCTCGTGAGCAGCATATCCGGCGCGATAAGGCGACATCAAATATATGTTCCAATGAGGCTTTATGCGCACTGACGGCGCTTGTATATATGTCGCTGCTCGGCAAAGAAGGTTTAAAGGAAACGGCTCAATTATGCGCCGACAAGGCAAGTTACGCCTGGCAGAAGCTGACGGCTATAAAGGGCGTAAAACCGCGTTTTAAGGCAAAATGGTTTTTTAACGAGTTTGTGCTTGATTTACCTGCGAACGCGGCGGATGTCGCCGGCAAACTGATTGAAAAAGGTTTCGCGGCAGGTTTTCCGCTTAGCAGGTATTACAGCAATATGGAAAATTCGCTTCTTATCGCAGTTACCGAAAAAAGAACCAGGCAGCAGATAGGTATGCTTGCCGAATCGCTGGAGTCTGTTCTATGAATCCCGCACCTTCTGATATTCTTGAGAAATATTTGGAGTCGGAAAAATACTTAATCTTGTATATTGGATATATCAACGATACGAAACGCAGATTAGAACAACAAGAAGGTGCGGGATGAAACTAATTTTTGATAGAAGTGTGCCGAATCGCCGCGGCGTTCTGCCGCCCCAAAGCGATGTGTCTACCACAGTAAATATAAAAAAGGAGCTGCTTAGAAGTTCGACTGCAAAACTGCCGGAATTAAGCGAGCTTGATGTTGTAAGACATTTTACAGAGCTTAGCCGGAGGAATTTCGGCGTCGATACCAATTTCTATCCGCTCGGTTCGTGCACAATGAAATATAATCCCAAGGTTGCCGAGAGAATAGCATCGTATCCGGGCTTTGCGCATCTTCATCCTTTATTGCCGCAGTTAAGAATGGGCGGTCTTCTTACGCAGGGTGCGCTCGAAGTTTTATATGATATGGATAAATTACTCTGCGAAATAACAGGAATGGCGGGTTTTACGATGCAGCCGATGGCCGGCGCTCATGGGGAACTGACAGGCATAATGATTATAGCTGCTTATCACAGAGACAAGGGCAATAAAAAAACGACAGTTTTAATTCCCGACAGTGCCCATGGCACAAACCCGGCTTCTGCCGCGATTGCAGGCTACAAAGTTGTTTCGGTGCCTTCGGACAACAGGGGCGTGATGGATGTAAAAGCCTTAAAGCAGATGGTTAATTCCGAAACGGCAGGGCTGATGCTGACCTGTCCCAACACACTCGGAATTTTTGAGCCTGATATAAAAGAAATTTGCAGAATAATTCATTCAGTTGACGGCCTTTGCTATTATGATGGGGCAAATTTAAACGCGATAGTCGGCAAGGCCAAACCGGCCGATTTTGGTTTTGATGTTGTTCATCTCAATCTTCATAAAACATTTGCGACCCCCCACGGGGGCGGGGGACCTGGCGCTGGACCGGTGGGAGTTGTTGAAAAACTGCTCGAATATCTGCCGGTCTCGATTGTTGTAAAAAGAAGCGACGGCACTTTTGCGCTTGAATATGACAGACCCAAATCCATCGGCTATATCGCTCCGTTTTACGGCAATTTCGCGATAATACTGCGTGCGTATGTCTATATTCTTATGCTCGGCAAAGAAGGATTAAAAGAGACGGCCGAAAACGCAGTCCTCAACGCGAATTATGTGAAGGAAAAACTCAAAAGCTATTATGATTTGCCTTATCCACAGGTTTGCAAACATGAATGCGTTTTCAGCGCCGGCAGACAGGCTGCGAATGGCATCCACGCGATAGATATTGCGAAGGCCCTGATTGATGCCGGTTTTCATCCGCCGACAGTTTATTTTCCGGCGATAGTAAAAGAATCAATAATGATTGAACCGACGGAAACGGAGAGCAAAGAAACACTCGATGCGTTTATCGAAGTGATGATAGCTATTGCCGAGACGGCACAAAAAGACCCCGCAAAGTTAAAGGCCGCACC
>JAPLMW010000034.1 GCA_026386845.1 Phycisphaerae bacterium | reverse complement strand
GCCTGTCCTGAGCGAAGTCGAAGGACACGGCGACGTGGTTAGCCCCGCCAACACTTTGGCGGGGTTCGTTATTGTCCGCCAAGGCGGACAATCTCAACTATTCACTTACGCCATAACAATTTTACTGCGGCCGCTTTTCACTTTCGCCGTTGCGTTACGGGTATCAACAACCATTTTTGCGTTTTTAACAATCCATTTATAATCGTAACAGCTATGGTCTGTTGAAATCATAATAATATCGTATCCCCTGAGCATCTTTGCGCTCAGCGGTTTGCTTTTCATCTTCAGGTTATGCTCGCGCATTTTATGCGTATGCGGAATATACGGGTCGTTGTAATCGACCTTTGCCCCTTTCCCTTTCAAAATCTCTATCAGCTCTATCGACGGCGATTCACGCACATCGTCAATATCTTTTTTATATGCAAGACCCAAAACCAGAACTTTGGAACCCTTGAGGCTTTTCCCTCTTTCGTTCATCGCTTCCAGTGTCCTGCTGATAACATAGTGCGGCATAGCGGTATTGATTTCGCCTGCCAGTTCGATAAATTTTGTCGGCATACCGAACTGTCTTGCCCGCCACGTCAGGTAGAACGGGTCTATCGGTATGCAGTGCCCGCCCAGGCCCGGCCCGGGGAAAAATTTCTGGAAGCCGAATGGCTTTGTCCCTGCCGCTTCGATTACTTCCCACACATCGATTTTCATCCTGTCGAAAAGCTGTTTTAGTTCGTTGACCATCGCGATATTCACGCAGCGGTAAGTATTTTCCAGAATCTTCGCCGACTCCGCTACATCACAGCTCGACACCGGCACAAGTTCATCGATAGCGTATTTATAAATATCCAGCGCCTTCTGCAGACTTGCCTTGTCTATACCGCCGACGACTTTCGGTATCGTTGCTGTCCTGAAATGTTTATTGCCCGGGTCTTCTCTTTCCGGAGAGAAGGCAAGATAAAAATCCTTACCGGCCTTTAAGCCGCTCTTTTCAAGTATCGGCTTCATCAGTTCTCTTGTCGTTCCGGGATAAGTTGTGCTTTCCAGCACAACAAGCTGTCCCTTGCGCAAATACTTTGAAATCGTCTCGCAGGTAACGACGATATAGGTCATATCCGGCTCGCGATTTTTCGTCAGCGGCGTCGGCACGCAGATTATCAGCGCATCCGGCTTGCTCATCTGTTTCATATCTGTTGTCGTATGAAATCTGCCGGTTTCGATCATATTTGTTATATCTTCCGATGGAATATGTTTTAGCGGGCTTTCCCCTGAATTGATTTTTTTCACATTTACTTCGTTTATATCGAATCCGAGCACCTTTGCGCCTCCGCCGATAAATTCACGCGCCAGCGGAAGCCCGACATAACCCATACCGACAATACCTACAAAAGGCGCTTTTTTCTCACTTTTACTCTTCTTCACCATAATTTACTCCAAATAAATTGCCTATAATTTCTTTGTTTAGCCGTCGCCGGCGCGGCGACGTTATTTTCCTTACTTCCCTGCTTCCTTACTTCCTCGCCTCGCCACTATTGTTTCTGATAACCGATAACAAGACGTTTCTGTCCACTGTTCGCTGTAAACTGTAAACTTTCTTACAGATTCTCCTTATACCAGTTAATCGCTTTTGTTATGCCTTCTTCAAAACTAACAAATGGCTCATAGCCTATCAGTTCTTTTGCACGTTTGACATCTGCCAGCGAATGTTTTATATCGCCCGGCCTCGGCGGCGCGTAAATCGGCCTGATATTTTCTTTGCCCATTAGTTTTCTTATTGTGTTCACTACCGTATTTACCGTAACAGCGTTTCTTGTGGAAATATTAATCGCTTCGCCGTGAGTTTCTTTTGCATTTGCTGCAAGCCAGTTTGCCTGCATAACATTTTCAATATAAGTAAATCCACGCGATTGCTCGCCGTCGTCGAATATCGTTGGCGATTTGTCTCTCAAAAGCGCAGAAACAAACAATGGTATCGCCGCTGCATACTGACTCGTCGGGTCCTGCCGTGGTCCGAAAACATTATAATATCGCAGGCTTATCGTCTGCAGGCCATAGCTTTCATAAAACACTTTGCAGTAAATCTCCCCCGCCGCCTTCGTCGCTCCGTATGGACTAATCGGCTGAAGCAGCAGCCCTTCATGCTGCGGCAGAACCTTGCTTTGACCATAAACGGAAGAGCTCGACGAAAAAATAAATCGCCTTGCCTTGGCATCTCTTGCCGCTATCAGCATATTCACAATTCCATTTATATTCACATCGTGACTTGTCAACGGGTCTTTAATAGACCTCGGAACTGAACCTAACGCTGCTAAATGATAAATTACATCTGCGCCGGCCACTGCCTGCCGGACAGCATCCATATCACGAATATCGCCTTCAATAAGCTCAATCCGGTTTAATGGTGAGCCTGTCGAACCGCCGGCAACTTCGGCCAGATTCTCCCGCTTTCCTGTCTCGAAATTGTCAAGAACTCTGACCTTTTGCCCTTTTTCGAGCAGAAACCTTACCATATTGCTGCCGATAAATCCTGCCCCGCCAGTAATTAGCGATAAACCCATTCTAATCCGACCTTTCAATGAAAAATGAGGCCGACAGTTTACTCATTTTTGCCTCGTTTGTCCACTATGGGATGCCCGCCGCAACTCGACCGCGTCGAGACGGGCCTTACGGCATCAGCAATAATAATATCAATCATTTCATCGAGTTTTATCTTCGGCTCATATCCGATTGCGCGTTTTATTTTCTCAAGGCAGGGCAGCCGTCTTTGCATATCGTCAAATCCCTGTCCATAAGCCTCGGAATAAGGAATATATTGCTTGAGGCTTTTGCTGTGCGTTTTTTCGATAACCTTATCCGCAAGTTTTTCGATGCTTATTTCTTCCGCCGAGCCGATATTAAAAACTTCGCCTTCAGCGTTTTTGGCTTCCATCAGCGCCGCCATTGCTTTTATCACATCGCCGACATAAGTGAAACTCCTGCTCTGCTTTCCTGTGCCGTAAATCATGACCGGCTCATTCTTCATCGCCCAGTCTATAAACCGCGGCACTACCATTCCGTATCTGCCCGTCTGCCGCAGACCGATAGTGTTAAAAAGCCGGACAATAACCACAGCCAGGCCATATTGGCGATGATAGGCAAAAGCCAGAAATTCATCTATCGCCTTGCTGCACGCGTATGACCATCGCGAAAATTTTGTGCTGCCAAGAACCGTATCGTCGTCTTCTTTAAAAGGCACCTGTTCATTCTTGCCATAAACTTCAGAGCTTGAGGTTATCAAAACTTTCTTGCCGAACTGGTTGGCAATCGAAAGCACAACCTCGGTGCCGTGAATGTTTGTCTCTATGGTATGGACAGGTCTTTCAACTATCAGGTTAACGCCGACCGCTGCCGCGAGATGATAAATACAATCTCCCTTTTCTATCACTTCCTTCATCAATTCCTCATCACGGACAGAACCCTCAATAAACCTGAAATTTTTGTGGGAAATCAGATGCTGAATATTAGCGATACTGCCCGTGCTCAAATCGTCAACAACAATGACCTTCTGCCCGCAGGCCAGGAGATGTTCACACAGATGTGAACCGATAAACCCCGCCCCGCCGGTAACAACAACATTTTTTGTCATTTCATTCCAAAAAATAGATTATGGATTACAGATTATAGATTGCAGACTTGTATTGAAAAATCCGATGTTCAAGTCTTGTTTATCTTTTTGATATAGCTGGCCAGCATTTTTCTAATTTCTTCGATATCGCTATTCAGCTTTTTATAATCATTTCGGGAAATATAACCCAAATCGCAGGCAAGAAGAAGTTGGTATTCAATCTCATTGGCAGAGCCCATTGAAACACCCAAAAACTGTTTTAACTCACTATTTCCTAATCTGCCGCATCCTTCAGAAATATTTGAAGGGATAGAAACCGCCGCTCTTCTCATTTGACTCACAAGCCCGTAAATTTCATTTTGTGGAAAAGCAGATGAAATTTTATATATTTCCAAGGCAAACACGTGAGCTTTTTGCCACACATTTAATTTCCGATAATCAAGCATTTATTCTCACAATCTGCCTTCTGTTATCCGTTATCTGTAATCTGTCATCTATAATCTGCCATCTGATTTTAGACTCCGTCCCCGTCGGCTCCGCCGAAAGGTACTGAACATAGCCACTAAGGCACCAAGACACTAAGTTTTTAAATATATTTTTTTCGTGCCCTTGTGTCTTCGTGGCTATTCATAAATATCGACAAAAAAAGAAGATAGCTTTACCCCGTTAGAGTCAAAGCCTGCGGCTTGACGGCCATCAAAGATGGCCTGACTCTAACGGGGTTTACCACCACAGTTTTTAAATTTTGCCGCCGCAATACAAATAGGTGTGGGGGTTTGCCGACAAAACGCTGGATACTATCATATTACTCGAAAATTAACAACATTGTTCTTAAAAAGATGATATTTGTCGCCTATTAGCTTGCTTCTCAACATTAAATTATCTGCGAAATCCGCGCAATCCGTGGTTTTTTTAATAATTTTCTTGACTCTTGTTAAGCAATTTGGTAAAATACCCATAAAGTTAGACAAAAAGTTAATAATTTACATCAAAAACCATCCCGGCTTGTGGGATTCTTTTAACTCGTCTTCATATAAGAGGAGCAATCTAAATGGACAAAATTACTTTATCTATCCCCGTTCCAAAATTTATCAATCAATGAAAGGATTTTAAAAATGAATGTAAGTAAAATGCCGGAGCAAAGAATTGAAAACTATCGCACATTCGAACTTTGCGGACGGACAATAATCATTGACGATTTTATTTACCGCAGAATATTCAAAGACCCCGACATAAAACCGAAACGCAAATATACGTTTATAAAAAGTTTTTATCTGGCCAATGGCTGTCCACGAATGGTTTTAAAAAACGGGAAAAATAAAACGATTCTGCTATCAAGATATATTATGCATGCCGGCAGGGGCGAAATAGTTGACCATATAAACAGAAATCCATTAGATAATCGCCGATGTAATTTACGAATAGTAAACAGCAGACAAAATATGCTTAACCGGAAGATTAAAAATAATACGGGCCTGATTGGCGTAACTGCTCACCTTAATGACGGTAATTTCTACCTTCGTGCGAATTTCAGAGCAAATAAAACGAAAAGATTACGTTTTAACTGCCCGGATACGCCATTTAACAGAACTCTTGCGGCGTTAGCACATGATAAATTTGTGCTGCAAGCAGGGGAAGAGGAGTATGCGCCGCTAAATTTTCCACAATGGCAGTTTGAACCGCTGAGAAGTATATTGATGAAGGAGGATTTGGGGAAGTTCAAAGAAAGAAGCAAAGAGGTAAGGAATCAGGAAGTAAGGAACGTGAAAGAAAGAAGTAGAGATGTAAGGAAGCAGGAAACAAGGAAGAAACCAAAGCTTAATAAGCAAATATTGCGATTCTGCCGGAAAAATTCTCACCACCCCGATGAGATAAGTCTCGCCTGCGGGCGGACATCTCACGGGGCAGGCAGAAACCACGAAGAAAATAAGGGTAATTGAAATTTAAAATGTTTCTTGACGAACCCTGCCAAGGTCCACCTGAGGCGGATAAATATTGGCAGGGCTAACCCAATCTGAAACGCAGCAGGAAAAAATAAACGGCCACTATTCTTTTGCGCCGGCTTTTTCAAGCAGTTGCACAATGTCTGCCTGCCCGTTCTTTTTTGCCACTCCTAATGCTGTTCTGCCCTCGTTATGCCTGGCGTTGACATCAGCGCCTTTTTCTAGCAGAAGCTTGGCGATTTCCATATTGCCATTCTTCGCCGCCATCATTAAAGGTGTTATACCTTGGGGATTTTTGATATTGACATCAGCACCTTTTCCCAACATGAGCCGTACAATTTCCGTATCGCCTTTCAAAACCGCTACCATTAGTGCCGTTCCGCCATTATCGGCCTTAGCATTGGCATCAGCGCCTTTTTCCAGAAGAAGTTTGACGATTTCCGTATTGCCATTCTTTGCCGCAAACATCAAAACCGTCATGCCCATGACATTTTTAACATTTGCATCAGCTCCTTTTTCCAACATAAGCCGAACGATTTCCGTATTGTCTTTCGTAACCGCTAAAAATAGTGCAGTTTGGAACATTATATACTTCACATTGACATCGGCCCCTTTTTCAAGCAGGAGCTTGGCAATTTCCGTATGCCCTTCTGACACCGCATCCCATAGGGCCGTTCCACCAAGATTGTCCCTGGCATTAACATCTGCGCCTTTTTCCAACAGGAGCTGGACGATTCCCGTATGGCCGTTCCTCGATGCTATCCGCAAAGGTTCGTCTTTGCCATCTTCACTATCTACTTTAGCGCCTTTCTCTATGAGAAGTTTGACAATTTCCGTATGTCCTTTCTCTGCTGCCGCCCACAGCGCTGTGGTTCCGCCGCTGTCTTTTGCATTTACATCAGCGCCTTTTTCCAAAAGAAACTTTACTATGTCTATATGGCCGTTTTCCGATGACACCATCAGAGCCGTGTAACCGTAAGTTTTGCTCTTGGCGTTTACATCAATTCCCTTTTCCAGTATGGCCTTTACGGTTTCGATTTGGCCCTTTTCCGCCGCTTGAATCAGGGCTGCTGGACTATTGTTATCCCCGGCGCCGACCTCATCAAGATTAGGATGTGTTATTTCTATAGCTTGGCTGAGGGAATCTTCGTTTTGAATCATTCGGTCATTTTTGTCTGATACTGCCGCCTCAGGTTCCTTTGCGCCGGCTTCTTTAAGCATTTGCTCCGCTTCTGTACGCTGATATATTCTTGCTGCTTTTAAGGCCGTAAAACCTTTATTTGTTGTGGCGTTGACATCGGCGTTCTTTTCCAGCAGGAGTTTAATTATTCCTGTCTTACCATCTAATGATGCCATAATCAAGGCCGTTGCACCATTACTGGCTTTAGCATTGACATCAGCGCCCTTTTCCAGAAAGGAGCCTGATGATTTCCGTGTCACCTCCCTGCACTGCCTCCATAAGGGCAGTTTTGCCGGTATTAGATTTAGCGTTTACATCAGCGCCCTTTTCCAGCAAAAACTTTACGATTTCCAGATAGCGCATAAATGCAGCCGTCATCAGAGGAGTTTCACCATCACTAGTTCTCTTGGCATTTACATCAGCACCATTTTCCAAAAGCATCATCGCGATTTCCTCACGACCATCACTCAGCGCATACATCAGTATAGTCTTATCATTGCTGGTTCTCTTGGCGTTAACATCAGCGCCTTTTTCCAGAAGTATCTTGGCGACTTCTTTACTGTCTCTCATCGCTGCCGCCATCAGTGCCGTTATGCCGTTGCTGTCAGCATTGATATCAGCCCCCTTTTCCAGAAGAAGTTTGACTATTTCTGCATTTCCTCCCCACGCCGCTGCCATCAAAGCCGTTATTCCGTCGCTGGTTTTAGTATTGACCTCAGCACCATTGGCCAGAGCGATTTGCACAGCTGCGAGATTGCCATCTTCCGCAGCTTGAAGTAATTGAGCATTCGCGTCCGGTATGTTCACATCGGCAAAAGCGGCAGGTATCAGAGAAATACACACGATAAAAAACAGGATTTGTTTCATTTTGATTTCTCCTAATTTTCATATCCTGCCAAATTATACCCTTGACCGGCGGGAAAACAATGAAAAAGGCAGGATTCCTTTCAGTTTACCGTTTACGGTTTACAGTTAACTGTAAGCTGTTCGCTGTAAACTTTTGTTCATTCTGCTCTGAAAGAGCAGAACGTTCTGTCATTTTCCCAGACTGTTACGCAATCCAATTCGAGAGGTTTTAATTTGTCCGCAAGGCTCTTGAAGGCAAATTCCGCGATATTCTCCACTGTGGGATTAATCTTTTTAAAATACTCAACATCGGCGTTTAAGTTTTTATGGTCAACAACACTGATAAAGTCCTGCTGAACTATCCGCTCAAAATCGCCTGCGTTTAAGACTTTTTCATTTTCGCTGTCGGAAAATTTATCGTTCCACAACGTATGGCTTGCTGAAAATTCGAATTTTTCGCTAAAGTAAAGCATATCGCCTCCATTTTCTTTTATGCCGATTTTTCTTGCCGGCATAATTTCAACAGTGAGACTATCTATTTTCGCAGGCAGAAAATCTTTTTCGATTGTTTTCCAGACTTTGCTTAATAATTGTCCGATTTGTTCAAAACCGCCATTTAGCCCCCGCCACTTGGGGCGGGGGTTTAGGCCGCCTCGAGCGGCGGCCGCTAAATAATCTTTTACGAATTCATCGAAAATTTTAATCCCTTTTTCTCTGATAATTTTATCGATATCGGAGACATTGATGACGAAGCCGGTATCTTTATTTGCAGAGCCTTTAAGTTCGACCCAGAGCGCGAAAAACAGGGATAGTCCTTCTGCGGTTGGTTTTGCGCAATATGAATTTGCCCCGTCTTCAGTTGAATCTGCAAATGGATTTACAGTAAATCGTATTTGTCTTGAAAGTATGTGCATATTTCCTTTTCAAAGAAGCAAGGAAATAAGGAATTAAGGATGTAAGGAATTTATCGCGACAGTTTTTCCTTACCTCTTTACTTCTTTGCCTCTTTATTTCTCTAACCATTATGCATAAGGCTCAGGACTTCGGCTCTGCTTCTTGGGTCTTTTTTGAATATGCCGCGGAGAGCGCTTGTTACCATAATTGAGCCGGGTTTTTTGATACCGCGTATTGTCATACAGCTATGCGAGGCTTCAAGGACGATTGCGACGCCCTGGGGCTTCAGGTGTTCGTTCAGGAAATCAGCGATTTGAGCGGTTAGTCGTTCTTGGACTTGAAGTCTTTTCGCGAAGCAATCCACAATCCGCGCCAGTTTGCTTACGCCTATCACATACTCGCCCGGCAGATATGCAACATTGGCGATCCCAATGAAAGGAAGCAGATGATGCTCGCAAATACTGTAAAAAGGAATGTCGCGGAGGAGGACGATTTCATCACATTTTTCCCTGAACAGACTTTTCACGTGAATGGCCGGGTCTTCGGCGCTGCCGGAAAGAAGCTCGGCATACATATTGGCAACACGCTTAGGCGTCAACTTAATGCCTTCCCTGTTAGTGTCTTCGCCAAGAGCCTCGAGGATTTCTTTTATCGCTTTTTCTATTCTTTGCGAATCTATTTTTACCTGTTTAGCCATTAAAGCACCTCGTTCATCAGGAAACTACATAGAAGCCTAACACCAAAACCAATAGAGCCTGGCTCGGCATATTTTTTCATCGGCTCGGAAGCATCCATCTTCGGGGCAATGTCGAGATGCGCCCATTTGAGACCAGCCACAAATTCGCCGAGAAAAGCCGCTGCCGTGCTGGCGCCACCCCATCTTGAACCAATGTTTTTAAGGTCGGCAATCTTACCTTTGATTTCATCCGAATATTCGGGGCCAAGGGGGAGCCGCCAAAGAGGCTCGCCACTGTCCTTTGCCGCAGCTTTGAGTTTTTCGGCGAGCTTTTCATCGTTACTGAAAAGACCAGCCTTGTGCTTGCCAAGAGCGACAACACAGGCGCCCGTCAGAGTCGCAAGGTCGATAACGGTTTTGCATTTTAAGACCCGTGCCTGCTGCAAACCATCACACAAAACAATCCTGCCTTCGGCATCAGTATTCAAAACCTCAACTGTCTTGCCGCTGAAAGTGGTAATGATATCGCCGGGCAAGTAACTTCCACCATCAGGTCTGTTCTCCGCTGCGCAGATAATTCCGTAAACTTCGACAGGCAGTTTCAATCTTGCTATCACTTCCATCGTCATAAGCACGGCTGCGCCGCCAGTCATATCCATTTTCATTTCGTGCATATCGGCAGCGGGTTTTAAACTGATGCCGCCCGAATCAAATGTTATCGCTTTTCCAACAAGGGCTATTGGGGTGCCTTTCTTTTTTCTCGGCGAGTATTTTAAAATTATCATTCTGGGCTTGTGCGTCGCACCCTGACCTACTGACAGGATGCCGCCCATTTTCTTTTGGGCAAGTTTTTTCTCATCGAGAATCGCGCAGTTTAGACCCGGCACTGAAGAGGCAACCTTTCTTGCCTCGGCGGCGAATTGCGCAGGATATAATATATTGCCCGGCCGATTGCCGAGAGTCCTCGCATAATTCTGCGCCCTGCCGATAATCTGGCCAACTTTAATTCCCTTGTTGAGTTTCGCGACATTGGCAGCGCTATCACTAACAATTACAGCGGAAAGAGAATTACTCCTGCCGTTTTCCTGCTGCGTAACAAATTCGTCATATCTGTATCCGCCGAAGTGGATGCCCTCGGCTAAAATCCGGCCGAGTTTTTCAAAGTTCGTATCGGATTCCTTATAGTGCAAAAGGACGGCGAGTTTTTTAGCCTTTACATTTACCGCTTCAAAGGCGGCCTTTGATGCGGCCTGGCGGAAGGTGTCCATCGACGCCTGTTTTTTTTCGCCAAGACCTATAAGCAAAAGTCTTTCAGCGGCGATTTTGCCGTGAGTATAAATAAAAATGCTGCTGCCCGCGGCGGCTTTGAAATCACCAATTTTCTTCAGCCTGCTTATCGCGCCATCGAGTCTGGCGTCGAGCAGATTGAGCAAATCACTGTTTTTCACATTGCTGAAAACGCCGAGGGCGAGACAATCGGCTTTTAATTTCGTAATGTCGGCTTTTGCGGCCTTAACATCTATTTTAATTATCTGCTTTGCCATAAGGACTCCTAAAATTCACCACAGAGAACACCGAGAACATAGAGATGTATTATAACCACGGATTACACTGATTTCACGGATATTTTTCACCACGAATGGACACGAATTAACACATTTTTTTAGACACGGATTAACACAGATTTGCACGGCCTATTGCTTTAAGACGGTCCCGATTTGTCGGGACTATAAAAATTCAAACAAAACCCTTTCTGAAGCACGCTTCAACCGGGTTTAGTGTTTGACTTTTTTTACCCCTATGGGGTTTCGCCTTAAAGCAAAAGAACATTTTCACTATGCTTGAATACAGTATACTGCATACAAGCATAGAGGCAGAGGAATTTTTAATTGAGGATTTTTAACCACGGATTACGCTGATTTCGCAGATTTCTAATTCACCACCCCGATGAGATAGCCGAAGCGGCATCTCACGGGGTAAACTCCGAACACCGAGAATATCCGCCGTCGCCAAGGCTATGGCGGACAGGCAGAGATATATTACAACTTAACTATAAGCCGAAAAAGAGGTTTTAGCAAGAGGGGAAATAATATCAAAAATAAAAGATAAAAAATAAAAAATACAGATTAAAAATCAAAAATTGGTAAACGTTCCCTATTAATTCCGATTGTCTACGCGGTATAGGTGTATTTGATCGGATTCGCGGCGCCTCGCTTCCGGTATTTGTCGGGCACTCGCTTGCCCACATAGAGGGCCTGTATCTTGGGGGGTGCCTCGCGGCCGATGAAACCAAGGCGGCCTGGTAGATTCGCGCGGCCCGGGAAGTTCGCTGCGGTCGCATCCAACCAGTCGTCTGCAACAAAGGCACCGACGATGAGGCCCTGCAGTGTGGCGAGAATGACTTCAGCTTGCTTGGCCTTGGACTTACTGATCTTCCAAGCGTAACGAGTTGCGTCGTACAGCGACCTCTCGGTGGCACTCCTGTTAACGCTGATCAGTAACGCCCTGTGCTGGAACACTGCGGGCTTGGCTGAGTAGCGGCGGATAATTTCCTTGGCATGCATCGCCCCGTAGTCGTAGCCCCTCGGCCCAATGACATTGGTCAGCCCCGGATACGCATCAATGAGTGCTGACTCCACCTCAAATGCGGTCATATCATCCATCCCGTGGCGGTGAATGACATGAGCAACCTCGAAGCCAGCAAGCCGTATTTCGCGGATTCGCTTTAGCTTGTTGTCCAACTCGTCGCCTATACTATCCTCAGCGCGGATATGGGAGAACACACGATTGCCTCGGCCCTTCCCGACATAGAAGGTCTCGCCGTTTCGCGGGTCTATCAGCCTGTAGACATATGTCTTGAGTTGTCGGGCAACCTCTTCGGGGAATGATTCGCGGTCTGATTGCATTACGGTCTCCACACGGCTCCAGTGCCGTCTAACAATAATTAAACTGCATAAAACGCCAAATATAGATTGTTTTTGCCATTATAAAAATTTCCCGTTGCTTCACCAATCCGTCTTCGTCCTGCGGACTACGCCGCGACAAGAATTCTATCTTTTTTTCTTTTCAAACTCAATGAGAAAAAATTGCGGAACGAATAACCCCCGGTAAAACCGGGGGCTAAATAACCCTGCCCCCGATGAGATAAGTCTCGCCTGCGGGCGGACATCTCACGGGGTAAACTCCGTAATGGCAGGGCTAACCAATATCAAACAATTTTTTTATGTTTTTTTTCTGCGCGGTATTGCAGATAGCTATCAATAAAATCCTCGATATCGCCATCGAGGACGGCGTTAACATTTCCTGTCTGAAAATCAGTGCGATGGTCTTTGACCAACTGATACGGCTGGAGGACATAACTTCTAATCTGATTGCTCCAGGCGATTTCGCCTTTGGAGCCGTAGATTTTGTTAAGCTCGGCATCGCGTTTCTGCTGCTCAAGCATATATAATCTGCTCTTTAACATTTTCATCGCCTCGGCCTTGTTGCGATGCTGGCTGCGGTCGTTTTGGCACTGGACGACAATGCCGGTCGGGATATGCGCAATGCGAACCGCAGAACTTGTTTTGTTGACGTGCTGGCCGCCTGCGCCGCCGGCACGATAAAAATCTATTTTAAGGTCTTCCTCTTCTATCACAATATCAACATCTTCGGTCTCAGGCAGACAATCAACGGCCGCGAAACTGGTATGTCTTCTTTTGTTGGAATCGAAAGGACTAATCCGCACCAGCCTGTGAACGCCTGTTTCGCAGGAAAGTTTGCCGAAAGCGAACGGGCCGCTTACCTTCAACGTAATCGACCGCAGACCCGCTTCCTCGCCGGGCGTTAAATCAAGCTCTTCATAATCGAATTTGTTCTGCTGGAAAAAACGGGTGTACATTCGCAGGAGCATATTCGCCCAATCACAGCTTTCAGTTCCGCCGGCGCCGGCGTGAATGCTGAAAAAACAATCCTTCATATCATCAGGGCCGCTGAGCAGGCCGGTAAGTTCTATCTGAGCACATTTTTTCCCAAGTTCGGCAAGGTCCTTTTCCACTTCCGCCAAGGCCTGCTGGTCATTTTCGCCGACGGCCATATCGAAAAGCTCGGCGAGGCCGGCGGATTTTTTCTCGGCTTCGAGCACCGGCTCAATCATCGCCTTTAACGCACTGAGCTTTGAGACTACCGCTTTTGCGGAATCCTGATTATCCCAAAAGCCGGGACGTGACAATTGCTCCTCGATGTTCTGTTTTTCGGTTTGTTTGGCGGGAATGTCTAGACAATCTCGGATTTTTGCTATCCGGGACTTTAAATCCTCGATGCCATTTTTAAGTTCGGTTAGTTCCATAATGCTACTTTAAACTCTCCTGTCGCTATCGCTCCAGGCTCTGTTTTAAAAAATACCCCTCATTTACATTCGGGGCTCTGAACCCCCCACCGCACCTTCGACTTCGCTCAGGTCAGGAGGGGTGGGGGCTAAACCTATTAAAAATAATTTTATAACAGAATAAAGGCGGTTTTGCAACGAAATCGTAAAAAATTAACCTCTTTTGTGTGCCATATCACATCGCCCGCTGAGACTTGCCGTAATAAGGCGTTCGACAAAAAGCTCTGTGCCGAAACCTGTATCTATAATACTGTCTTTTGTTTTAACCTCGACTTTGCGGCTGCTTGTGCCTGCCTCTTTTGCCAGATTTCCGACCAGGCTGACAATCTCTTTTACCGCATAGTCGGCGGCACTTTTAAAATCAATGAACTCATCGTGTCCTGCGAGACCTTCTATCCGCCAAAGACCCTGCTGGGGTTTAATCCGGACGTGCCTGCATATCATCACCTGACTTGTTACCGCACCGATTGCATTGGCGACATCGGCATTTTCCGGAATAACCGCTTCGGTCTTGAGGAGTTTGGCGGCCTGCGGCACAAAATATTTTGCAGGCGCACCAATGCCTATCACCGAAAAACTATGCTCCGCAATCGCTTTTTCGCGTATCTGAGCGGCAAGTTTTTTAATTACCTCATCCAGGACCTGCTGGATAAATTTCTGCAGGTCGAGTGAATACAATCTGCAGAATAACTCGCACAGCATTTGCGCGGCATTTTTATCCCAGCGAACGAAAACACCTTTGATATGAAGAATATCTGTCGGCGTAAGGCCGCTTGTGATTATTAAGTTATGCTCAATCAATCTGCCCAGAGGCAAATCGCAGCTTGTCTCTACGGCAAGTTCCTGGAGGGACATCGGCCTTTTTTCAATAGCATCGATAATTTTCTGCTCCTGCTCGGTCAGTTTAACAGATTCTTTGTGGCCGCTGGGCGCAATAAACTGCATCGGTAAACTATTTGAGGTGAGCCGACTAATTGCTTCACTAACGCCGGTGAAATCCGCTCCGAGACGGCTTACCGGCACAACGCGTTTTGGTCCTATTTTTAATTTGCCCTGCTCGATGCAAATAAAACTATCGCCGCCGAGACCTGTCGAACGCATATCCAATGCTTTTACATGGGTCTTGAACGAGCCGACGAAAATACCGTCATCGCATACCTTTACCAACCCATCTTTAATCGCCGCGGTATCGGTGGTAGTTCCGCCGATGTCAACAACTATCGCATTGGCAAGATTTGTCAGCGTCTTTGCTCCGGCAACAGACGCCGCCGGGCCTGAAAGTATAGTCTCTACCGGTTTTTGCTTCGCAAGTTCAATGCTTATAAGAGAACCATCGCCCTTGACGACAACAATCGGGGCGGAAATTCCCTCGGAGCGCAGCGTTTTTTCCACGTGAGCGAGGAATTTTTCAAGCAAAGGAATAATTTGCGCATTCAAACAAGCCGTTATCGCCCTTGTCTTAAAATTCAACATCTCCGAAAGCTCGAAACCGGCGGTTACGCTTAATCCGAAATTCTCCTGCAATATCCGCTTTACCTTTAATTCGTGCTCCGGATTAACGGTGGCGGCAAAACCTGAAACGGCAAACGCCTTTACGTGATGCTCTTTTATCATCTGCTCGGCGATGCGCTTAATCTGCTGCGGCTCAATGTCGCTTAAAACTTTCCCGTCAATATCCAGCCTGCCGGAAATAACGGCTGCCGGGGTATGTTCAATTTCATCGGCATCCAACAAACCGTAAGGCGGCATCAGCAACAGGCCGACTTTTACGCCGGTATTTTCGACTATCGAATTGGTGGCGAGAGTCGTTGAAACTGAAACCAGAGTTACTTTATTTAAAAGCCGCCTGTCGAGAGCGGACAGAGCCTGTTTTATTCCAACGGTAAAATCCCATCGCGTAGTCAGCGCCTTATTTTTGGCCAAGACCTGCTCTTTATGAAAATCATAAATAACCACATCTGTATATGTTCCGCCGGTATCGATACCCAGGCCATATCCGGCATCACTCGTTTCCTGGGAATCCTGGCCGAAATACTCTATTCTTTCCAAACCATCCGTTCGATGACCTTCGAGATTTTTTGCTGTTTCGAGTCTGCCGGCCGAGACATCGAATACCGTGCCGAAACCCGCCGGGACAAACAAAACCTCGTCATCACTCTTTTGCGCCGTCAATATTTTCTCAAGCAGTCTTGTGCTGCCGGTGATTTTTTCGTATTTCCAGCCGAATTTTTCAGCGGTGTCTTCGGCATATTTTTCGATTTCCTCGTTCCTGTTGGCGGTATCATCAATAAAAACAGCCCTGCTGTAATTTTTCTGCCAGCTCGACAAAAAATCTTCGATTAGCTGCGCGTTTTTCGCATCGTGTTTCTGCGCAAGCTTAAGGCCGAGCTGAGATTTCTGTCCATCGGGCTGGACATTTTTTTCGACCCAGCCGGCGGTAAAATAATATGTGCCGGGACATTTTTTAAACTGCTCTTTATATATCTGGTCTGAGCCGAGAAAAAGGGCGATGCAGTCGTGCACCTGCGGAATAACCAGCGGGACATTTTTAGACAGCAGGCCCGCCGTGCCCAGGCCGCAGACGCCGTATCCAATCACAATCCTGCTGTAATCGCCGCTGTCCGATATCCTGTCTATAACCTGCTGGAGCTGACAGCGAAGGTTTGCCGGGTTTTCGTGGAGGCCGGATTCGAGAATCTCGAAATCGGCGCGGATTTGGGCCTTTTGGGCGGCCTGCCGCAAATCCGCACTTAATACCCCGCAGGCTATTACATATATTTTTTCGCTGGTTTGCGTCAATTCAACATCGTTAAAAAACACTTTTCTAATTTCCGCCGCTATGATAAACTAATTTGCTTTAATTAGGACATAAAAAAATGAAAAAAGCAAGACTTGGCAACTCAGACCTTCAAATAACAAGGGTCGGATTGGGCACCTGGGCCATCGGCGGCCCGTGGGAGTTCGGCTGGGGGCCGCAGGACGATAACGATTCGATAAAGGCAATTCTCGAATCGCTCGAAGCCGGAGTCAACTGGCTGGATACGGCACCGATTTACGGTTTCGGCCACAGCGAGGAAATCGTGGCAAAGGCCCTTAAACAAACCAAAGTCAAACCTATTATCGCAACCAAATGCAGTCTTACCTGGGGCGATAAAAAGGAAAGAACCCCCTGCCTAAAGGCAAAAAGTATCCTCGCGGAATGCGATGCTTCGCTGAAACGCCTTAATATCGAAGTAATCGACCTTTATCAAATGCACTGGCCGACCCCTGACGAGGATGTTGAAGAAGGTTATGGAGCGATGGCAAAATGCGTCAAGGCAGGCAAAGTCCGCTACCTTGGTGCATCGAATTTTAGCGCAGAGCAGATGGAGCGTGTGATGAAGATTCATCCATTGACATCGCTCCAGCCGCCATACAGTATGTTCAGGCGCGATATTGAAGAGGGAATTTTGCCTTTCTGCAAAAAGCATAACATCGGCGTAATAGTTTACAGTCCACTCTATAAAGGGCTGCTAACCGACAAGTTCACAAAAGAAAAAGCCGCGGCTCTGCCGCCTGATGATGTCCGACTGATGAGTCCGGATTATAAGATGCCGAATTTAGAGATTAATCTTAAATACACCGGAAAACTCAAACAAATCGCAAAGCGAAATAACATAACTCTGGCTCAGCTTGCGATAGCCTGGACATTAAGAAAACCGGAAGTTACGGCTGCGATTGCCGGCGCCCGGAGAGAAGGGCAGATTAAGGAAACCGCCCCGGCAGCAGATATAACACTGTCCGCCGACGATATAGCCGAAATCGAAGAACTCCTGAAAAAAAGAAGCAAGGAATTAAAATGAAAAATCATAATATTTACACAAGTCCGTTAGTCGAACGTAATGCTTCGAAAGAGATGTCCGAGCTTTTCGGCGAACAGAGAAAATTTTCAACGTGGCGGCGGCTTTGGCTTGAACTGGCAAAGGCTGAAAAGAAACTCGGCCTGAAAATTTCTCAGGCTCAAATCGGCCAGATGGCAAAACACCTCGACAATATCAACTTCGATAAAGCCGCTGAATATGAGAAAAAGTTCCGACACGATGTAATGGCACATATCCATACTTTTGGCGATGCTGCTCCGAAAGCGGCGCCGATAATTCATCTGGGCGCGACAAGCTGCTGCATCGGCGATAACGCGGATTTAATTATTATGAAAAACGCGATGCAGATTATCGCAGGAAAACTGGCAAGTTTAATCGATTCATTAAGCAGTTTTGCGAAAAAATATCGCTCGCTGACGACGCTTGGATTTACGCATTTTCAGCCGGCTCAATTAACCTCTGTCGGCAAACGAGCAACACTATGGTGCAACGATTTTGCCGGGGACCTTGCTGAAATAGAGTATCGAATAGAAAACATACCGTTTAGAGGCGTAAAAGGCACAACCGGAACCCAGGCATCGTTTCTCGAACTGTTCGGCGGAAATCACAATAAGGTCAAACAGCTTGATAACATGGTCGCAAAGGCGTTCGGCTTTGAAAATGTTTGTCCGGTTACAGGCCAGACATATTCGCGAAAAATAGATTCGCTTATAATAAGCGCGCTGGCACAGATAGCCCAGTCTGCACATAAATTCTGCAACGATATTCGTCTGCTTGCGAATTTAAAGGAAATCGAAGAGCCGTTTGAAAAATCCCAGATAGGCTCAAGCGCAATGGCGTATAAAAGAAACCCGATGCGATGCGAGCGGGCAACGGCACTGGCAAGATTTTTAATAAGTCTTTCGAGCAGCCCGCAGATGACGGCATCCGAACAATGGCTTGAAAGAACACTCGATGATTCAGCAAATCGTCGGATAGTAATACCTGAGGCGTTTCTTGCCGTTGACGGTATTTTAGAAATTTTAATCAACGTATCGAGCGGTCTTGTGGTTTATCCCAATGTAATTTCTGCGCACATCGCGGCGGAACTGCCGTTTATGGCAACTGAAAATATTCTTATGGCGGCAGTAAAGGCAGGCGGAAACAGACAAAAACTTCACGAAAAAATAAGGGTTCATTCACAGGCCGCCGCCGAACAGGTTAAAAAATTTGGTAAGCCAAACGATTTAATAGAACGGCTTAAAGAAGACAGTGCCTTTGCAAAAGTAGATTTTAAAAAGGTTTTAAAGCCTGATGATTATGTAGGCAGAGCGCCGCAGCAGGTCGATGAATTTATAACAAAAATCGTAAAACCGGCATTGAAAAAATATCGCGGGAAAATCCATAAAAAGACAGAACTGAAGGTTTAGGAAACGGATGTAACTTATGACCAAACAAGAACTTGCGAAGCGTATTAAAGAAACGGCGTATCTGGAAGGCGATTTTTTACTTCGCAGCGGAAAACGCAGCAAATACTACCTTGATAAATATCTTTTTGAGACTCAGCCGGATATTTTAAAGGCGCTCGGAGCGGAATTCGCAAAATATGTAACGAGCGATGTTACGCTGATTGCAGGGGCTGAACTTGGCGGCGTCGCGCTCGCGGCGGCAACGGCAATGCAGACAGGAAAAAAATGGATTATTATCCGCAACAGCAAAAAGGATTACGGCACAAGCAAGATGATTGAGGGGGTATTAAATAAAGACGATGTTGTTTTGCTTGTTGAGGATATCGCCACAACCGGCGGACAGGTTCTTGAGGCAGCCAAAATAATTACCGGGGCAGGCGCAAAGGTAAAAAAAATTGTCGCTGTGATTGACCGCAAACAAGGGGCCGGCGAAAATATCACAAACGCAGGCTACAAGTTTGAGAGCATCCTCACAAAAGAAGATCTCGGAATAAAAGGCTGAAAAAGGCGATTATTTATTCCGGCTTCGCTGCAAAATTAATAAGGCCTGTTTAGCATCTGAATGGTTTGGGTCTAACTGCAAAACCTGTTCAAATTCCTGAATTGCTGAATCGATATCGTTTCTTCGAACCAATAACATTCCTAACTGGTAATGGGCTTCGACGTCGCCGGAATCAATTTCCAAAACCTTTTTATAATAAGCTATAGCCTGGTCAGGTTGGCCTTTCCTGACCGAATCAATTGCCAGAGCTTTATACGCTAATGTATAGTCCGGCTTCAATCGCAATGTTTCCATATAACGGGTTTTCGCAAGTTCAAAATTACCAACCGAGTAGAGGGCCACACCTAAATTGTAATGGCCTTTATAACTATTCGGGTCAAGTTGCAATGACTTTTCGTAGTTAATAACAGCCTGATTGATGTCCCCCAGTTTATAATATGTCGCCGCTAAATTATAATACGCTTCAAAATATTCGGGAGCAAACTGAATTGCCCGTTTATAATTTTCTATGGCCTGGCCTATTTTCCCCTGGTCGCCCAAAGTTATTCCAACACTATTATAAAGCTCCGGAAGGTAATCCAGTTTTTCCGATGGAAACGGTCCCGGCAGAGTTGATGCCAGAACAGCTAAAACAATCAACATTACTGCTACTATCAATCTGCTCCAACGATACCCCTTAATCAGGCTTATAAAAGCCTCTATTCCCGCTGCTGCCAGTATCGACAAGATTGGCACCATTGCAACCCGATATCGGGACTCAATATGTGTCATAATCAAAGGCAGCGGATAAATTACAAGAAACAGCTTTGCCGGCATCGGCACCTGACGCCAGGAGTAAATAAGACCAACAAAAGATAAAGGCAAAAGCAGGCCGAATGGAAACCCAAACGGTCCTTTTTCCCACATCAATACACTAAGCAGAACAGAAAACTTCCTGAACAAATAAACATCCACATTTCCGGGCATTTCACGGGAACTTATAACCTGCATAGCTTTGCCAGCCAAACCTTTCAAAAAGCTTATCGGTTGAGATACAATATAGTCACAGGTCCTGGCATAAAAAAATCTTTGCTTGTCCCACATATTATTGCTTATCCCGTATTTTCTCGGCATATTGGTTACTTCTTCCCACTTTGGGCCCGGGCGCACCGCTGCGGCATCGAAATCAGGGTTATTGCCTATATACAAATTAATTCCACCTGATGCCGGCAATACACCAAAATGGCCGGTAACACGATAGTTTTGAATCCCTACCGGCAGCATTACGAGAATAAAAGTGATTAATATTGCTGCCAAAGCTATCCCAACAAAGCTTAATTGTTTTTTCGAACGATAGGTAATAACGCCGAGCCATCCGCAAGCCGCCAGGAAAAACAGCAGAAAATTCGGCCTGACAAGAGCGCTTAACGCACCACAGATGCCGAGAAGAAGATACATTGGAATATTTTGTTTATCGGCGACTTTTAAAAACAACCAGACAAGAGCAACTGCCCACAACGCTTCCCAGCCCGCGGAGATAAGGTCTGATTCATGAAAAATCAGCGGCCCGTAAAACACGGTCAATAGACACGCAACAAGGCCTGTCCGCCAATTAAAAATTTTTCTCCCCAGTAAAAATGCTAATACACATGTCAATGAGCCTAATATCGCCTGGACAACTTTTGCGGCAACGATGGAACAACTGCTAAAAAAATAAACAACAGAGAGAAAAAATGGATAAAAAAACTGCTGCCAAAAAAACAAGTCCTGCATTTTGCCTTTATCGACAAATATTCTGGCGATATAATCATAACCCCTGGCATCAACTATAGGCGCCCTAAAAATAGGACTATCGGAACTTTCGTAAAGGTAAAGCAAACGGACAAACAAGGCAAAAAGAAATATGATGCAACTAACCCAAAAGACATTCCTGCCGGTTAATTCAACTTTCTTCAGGGACATCTAACACCTATACAAACTTTCCGACAAACGGACAATTCGGGCGGCAATCGCCCTTTTTTCAGCAACGGGTATTTTAATCCATTTGCTGCCTGCTGTTTTTATCTGAACCGCCGTCTTCTCCCCGCCAATAGCGGCAGGACTATTAACAATTACCATATCAAGATTCTTGCCTTGAAGCTTTTTCTCGGCGCTTTTTCGCAAATTTCTGTCTTCCAGCGCAAAGCCGACTATAATTTGTCCCTTTTTTTTGTTTTTTCCCGCCCATTGTAAAATATCAACCGTCGGTTTTAATCTTATTACCAAATCTTTTTTTGATTTTTTAATTTTTACTTTTGATTTTTTGGCAGGTGCGTAGTCCGCTACAGCGGCAGCCATAATCAGACAATCACATTTTTTAAAATGCTTTTTTACGGCTTTAAACATTTCATCAGCGGTTTCAACTTCCACAATTTTTAGTTCTGAGTTTTTAACGGTGGTTATGAGTGTTGTTTTGTGCCCTGCTTTAATTGCGGCACGAGCGAGCGCGTAGCCCATTTTGCCGCTGCTGGCGTTGGTGATAAAACGAATGGGGTCGATATATTCTCTTGTCCCCCCGGCAGTAATTAAAAAATGTAATTTAGCCACAAATAAACACAACTCTCTAAAAATGAAGAATGAAGATTGAAGAATGAAAATTTAAAATTATTAAAAACGATCCCGCCGCAGGCGGACTCCACAAATCTTCAATCTTAAATTTTCAATATTCAATGTTATGACTCTGCGACTCAATTTACTTCCGCCTTGCAATCATTTTTTCTATTTGTGCAATTATATCAGCAACTTCCGCCATTCTGCCGATGCCTTCCGTTCCGCAGGCCAGTCTTCCTTTTTCGGGGCCGATAATCTCAAAGCCCATCTCTTTCAATATTTTGACATTTTTCTGAACGGCAGGATTTGTCCACATTTTCTCATTCATAGCCGGCACAAAAAGAGCTTTTTTCTGCCAGCAGGCGCACAATGCCGTGCTAAGCAGGTCATCACAAATTCCATTGGCGGCTTTGCCGATGATATTTGCCGTCGCCGGTGCGACGACAACAATATCAGCGTTATCGGCAAGTCTGATATGTTCAATCTGGAAGCCGGCCGGGTTTTCCCACATACTGGTATAAACAGCCCTGCCTGTTACCGCCTCAAAACTTTTGGGCAAAACGAACCTGCAGGCGTTTTCAGTCATAACAGTATCCACCAGAGCGCCGGCTGCGGTAAGCTTGCTTGCAAGGTCAACCGCCTTGAATACCGCGACGCCGCCGCTGACACCAAGCAGAACCTTCAAACCACTAATTTTAGTAATTTTTTCCGCCATTGTCCTGACAGCTATAGTTTTGGTATATCAACCTTCTGCGACCCGGAACCATAGTCGGGGGCAATCTTATCCTGCATAATTTCCTCAACGACGATTTCCATCATAGTTTTTTTCTCTGTGTTCTCAATCAACGGTCTTGAGCCTTCCATAAGCTCGGCCATCCGTTTCTGGATAAGTGCCGACAATTTAAATGGTCCGCCGACTTTTTCAAAAATCCGCTTGTTCTTCAGTTCATCTATCATTCTTGTTCTCCGACTGGTTTTTTAATAATATCTATAACTTCCTGTACGGCCTGCTGGAGGTCGTCATTTATAACCATATATTTGTAATGCTGCCAGGCAGCGGCTATCTCAATGCCTGCTCCGTCAAGCCTCTTTTCGATATCTGTTTCATCGTCTCTGCCGCGGTCATTTATTCTTTTCTCAAGCTCGGTCTGCTTTGGCGGCAGGATAAAAATCAGTTTTGCCGCAGGATACAGATTCTTGACCTGCTGAGCGCCCTGAACGTCAATCTCAAGAATCGCTGTTTTGCCCTTGTCGAGAGCCTGCAGAACCTTATCCTTCGGCGTGCCATACAGGTTGCCGAAAACTTCCGCATGTTCAATAAAGTTGCCGGCCTTTATCTGTTTTTCAAACTCATCCCTGCTGACAAACCAGTAATCCCTGCCGTTTTCTTCGCCATTTTTTTGTGAGCGAGTCGTAGCCGATACGCTCAGATAGACATTGTCAAGCTGCTTGACAAGCTGATCGCATATAGTGCTTTTGCCCACTCCGCTTGGTCCGCTTATGATAATCAACTGCCCCTTGGCAAACACCTGCTTTGAACTATTCGACATTCTGAACCTGTTCCTTGATTCTTTCTATACAGGACTTTATCTGAACCACATCAAGGCATATTTTCGCATCCGAGGCTTTGCTGGCAATCGTATTGGTCTCACGAAGCATTTCCTGCGAAATAAAATCCAGCTTTCTGCCGGCATATTCACCGGTCTGACAGCTTGCGATAAACTGTTCAATATGAGAGCCGAGCCTGATAACTTCTTCCCCTATATCGCTGCGGTCGGCAAAGAGCGCCACTTCTCTCGCAAGCGTATCACTGTCAAGCTCAAGCCTGGCACTGCCAAGCAGTTCCTTTACGCGAGCGGCCAATCTGTCTTTATACTCATTAACCACTATATGCTTTCTTGTTTTAATACCCTCAAGCAGACTTTTTATCTGGCCGCATTGCTGCACAAGGTCTTCGGCAAGAGCCTGACCTTCCTGCCTTCTCATCGCTTTTAACTGCTCCAAAGCCTGAGCCGTTACCTCAAGAACCGCCTTTCTCAACTGCTGGGCCTGTTCGTTTTCCGGCTCCTGAGACCTTACAACGCCCGGCAGCAGAAGCAAATCAGCAAGGTTTATCCTGCACTCGATTCCGCCGTCAGGCCGGCTGATGCTGTTGAGTTTTGCGACATAATTTTTCAGCGCAGCAGCGTCTATCTCGTACATCGGTTCTCCGCTGGTATTCTTATAGCGAAGAAAATAATTAACCGTGCCGCGATAAATCTGCTGGCGCAGAAATTTTTCAATATCCTGCTCGAGAAAAGCCGTCGTTTCCGGCAGCCGGATACTCGGCTTGAAATTGGCCGCTCTGGAGATATTCGCTTGCACGAGGCTTGAACCACTTGACGGCAACAACGCTTAAAAGCAGCCAGACCGCGACGATGCAAATTGTAACCCACGTAAGAAAGTCGCCTGTCTTTGTGCCAAGCAGTGAGCTGCCGATTCCGCCAAAGGCTGCGCTGAGTCCGCCGCCTTTGCCCTTCTGTATCAAAACGATAAGAACCAAAATCAAAGCGGCAAGAACCCAGAACGCCATAACAATTTTCATAACAAACGGCACCGCCGCCAAAACAAAACCTGTCATATCATTACCTCAATAAAATCAAATGTCATTTTCTATATCTTTTAAATACTTTGTGTCTTCGCGCCTTCGCGGCTATCTTTCCGCCGCTGCTTTTACAATCGCAGCAAAATCATCGGCCTTGAGGCTCGCTCCGCCGACTAAAAATCCGTCAACATCCGCCTGTGCTATCAATTCAGCGGCGTTGTCCGGTTTTACCGAGCCGCCGTATTGTATTCTTATCTGCCCGGCAAAGTCCTTATTATACATCGCGGCAATAAGCTGTCGAATCATTAAATGCACTTCCTGTGCCTGCTGCGGCGAGGCATTTATCCCTGTGCCTATGGCCCAGACAGGCTCGTAAGCTATCGTAACCGCCTTTGCCTTCTCGACAGTTATCCCTTTCAAGCCTTTCTGAACCTGTTCTTTTACAATCTGCTCGGTTTTACCGGCTTTCCGCTGCTCCAAAAGCTCGCCGACGCAGAATATCGGCAACAGACCTGCGTCTATCGCCGCTAAAAGTTTCTTGTTAATAAGTTCATCAGTTTCACCGAGCACATGCCTTCTTTCGGAATGGCCGATTATCACATCTTTGCAGCCGATGTCTTTAAGCATCTGACAGCTTATCTCACCAGTAAAGGCGCCCTTAGATTCAAAATAAACATCCTGTGCGCCAAGGCTAATATTTGAGGAGCCAAGTGCGTTTTTCACTGCCGGAAGATAAACAAACGGCGGACAGATACAAATGTCAACTTTGCCGGGCATCGGGCCGCATTTCTGCACTACACTCTTGGCAAGCTCGACAGCGCTTTTGCTGTCCGTATTCATTTTCCAGTTGCCGCCTATAAATGGTTTTCTCATTCTATTCTCCTGAAATTACTCTAACAATGTATCGTTTTTCGGATAACTGCCAAGAACAGAAAGCTGGAGACAGTGCTGCTTTACTTCTTCGATACATTTCATAAATTTTTCATCTTTTCGATGTCCCTGACAATCGACGAAGAAATAATATTCCCGCTGTCTTTTCTTGCTCGGCCTCGATTCTATATTGGTAAGGTTAATCTGCCGTTTCTTGAAGACATCCAGCACATCAGCCAAAGCACCTGCCTTATGGGCGGTGCTGAACAATATCGAGGTTTTATCATCTCCTGTGGGTCTGGCGTCTTCTTTGCTTATTACGAGAAATCGCGTTACATTATTTGCGATATCCTCGATATTTTCGCATATCATCTGCAATCCATACAGTTCAGCGGCAATATCCGAGCCTATCGCGGCAGCGAACTTTTCTTTTGCCGCCATTTGCGCCGCCTTGGCGGTCGATGCAACAGGTATCGTGTTCGCCTCCTTGAAGGTCATACTCAGCCATCGCTGGCACTGAGCGAAAACTTCCGGTTTGGAATATATTTTTTTAACCTTTTCCAGCTTGCAGTTCGCAAGAAGATTATGATGTATCGGCATATAGACTTCGGTACAGACAAACACATTTGTATCCACGAAGGCATCGAGCGTTTCTATAACACCGCCGCCGGCCGAATTTTCTATCGGCACAACGCCGAGGTCGCAATGCCCCCTGCTTACTTCGTCAAATATTCCGCGGATATCGAACACCGCTTCGTATTCAACGCTCTGGCCGAACTTTCTAATCGCGGCAGTATGCGTAAAGCTTCCTTCCGGCCCGAGATATGAAATTCTCAAAGGCCGTTCAAGAAAGAACGAGCCGCTCATCAGCTCCCGCCATATCGCGGCAAGCGTCCTGTCAGGTAAAGGACCTTTATTCAATTCCGCTATTCGCCCAAGCACTTTTTTTTCACGGTCCGGGGCGTAAACAGGACCATCGCCTTTAACCTTGCCGATTTGGATAACAACCTGCGCACGTTCATTGAGCAGCTCAACGAGCTTTGAATCTATCTGGTCTATCTTTTTACGCAAATCCTCAAGATTCATAACAACCTGTCAGCCATAACCTTAGCGAATGCGGATACAGTGAAATTGCCCTAAAACCGGTTATATTTACCACAATTGCCAAGGATAGTCAAACAAATTGACAGTCAGCCTCTATATACTACATTCTCTATTCTATATTCTATTATTTTTTCGAAACAGCGATTTCGAAGACCCTTCCGCGGCGGACACGGCGGACTGAAAATTCAAAATTGTTATAAGTTAAGCTGTCGCCGACGCGAGGGGTATGGCCGAGCTTTTCAACAAACCAGTCTGCGACTTTTTTATTGGCTGTTTCCGCCGGCCCTGCGGCAGGCACTGCGGCAAAGAGTTCCGCCGTCATCACGCCGCCGCCGACCATCCAGATTCCGCCTGAAAGCTGGTGCTGCATACGAGGCAGCCTGTCGAATTCGTCTTCCAGTTCGCCGACAAGCTCTTCGACAATGTCTTCGAGGGTTACCAGGCCAATGGTTTTGCCGGAATAATCACGGACAATCGCGATGTGGACGTGCTGCTCGATAAAAGTTTTCATCAGGTCGGCGGCAGAATCCTGCGGCGATACGAAATGCAGCGGCCTGATGATGCCGAGGAAGCTCTGGTCTTTTGGGTTTGTCTTCATAAAATAAATCATTTCCTTAAAATTGGCATAGCCGATAACATCGTCGCGGTTATCGCCCCGGCAAACAGGGTAGCGCGTATGAAAATCATTATGAGCGGCAAGCACAGCCTCTCCTATAGACTTCAGGGAAGACAGGAAAGAAACCTGTTCGACCGGAATCATTACATCCTTGACACTAAGCCTTGTCAGGCGGGATGCACCAAGGATAATTTTTTCCTGATGCTGACTGATTTGCTTCGAGAGGCGTGCCAGACCCGCCAGAGCGGCAATCTCATCAACTGCCATCTGCGAACCTTTTTTCTGCGATTTCCCCTCAAAGGGTTTGTTGATTAAGTGAACTATTTTTATTACTGGTTCAAATATTCTGATGCTTATATCGAGCGGCCTTGCGAGAAGATACCCTAATTCGCTGTTAAAGCGGACGCCGAGCGATTTGGGCAGAATTTCGGTAAACTGCACCATCACAAAAGTGAATATGAGCGAAAAAAGCCAAATCCATTTAGCGCCGAAAATATCGTCAAAACTCGAACCTGCGACCGAGGCGCCAATGGTATGCGCCGATGTATTCAGTATTAGAATAACCGCTATGGGCCGCGTAATATCAGCTTTAAAATTCTGCCATATCTGGCCGATTGAAGGATGTCTTTGCGACAGGCGGGCAATCTGGCTGGGAGTAAGGCTCAGCAAAGCCGCCTCCGCCAAAGAGCACAGAAATGAAACGCCTAACGCGACCGCTATACTGATTAAAAAGACTGACATATTTTGCTCCTTTTTATCTGTATCTTTATTCTATCAAATACTGCTGCGCCCCGCTGCTTTTGATTAAATCCTGACTATCGGCTTTGATAATTACAGCTTCCGTATTTTCTGTTTTTTCGATTAGCTCAAGACCTTTTTCCGCTCCCATTACGCTTACAGCGGTAGAAAGAGCATCAGCCTCGGTGCCGTTTAACGCGATAATTGTAACGCTGCTGAGCTGGTCGGTGCTTTTCTCGGTTGCGGGATTAAAAATATGGCTGAAGCGATTGTCGCCGATTTTATAAAATCTTTCATAATTGCCGCTGGTCGAAACCGCCGCGTCGGAAAGAGTGAGCCTCGCGATAATCTTATTATCCTCGGATTTTGCCGGATTGCGAACGCCGACAATCCATTTGCCTTTTTTCTCAGTTGTGCCGAAGCAGCCGATTTGGCCGCCGAGGTCTATTAATCCGCCGACCGCACCTGCTTTTTTCATTTCCCCTGCGGCAAGGTCAACCGCGAACCCTTTGGCAATCCCGCCCAGGTCGAGTTTCATTCCTTTCGCCGCAAACTTTACTGAAAAATCATTTGCATCAAGCAGTAATTTATCGCAGCCGATTATTTTTTTGACTTCCGCAAGCTGCTCATCTGTCGGCATTGAATTCGCCTCGGCACATTTTCTCCATAAATCAACCAGAGGACCTACGGTAATATCAAAAGCGCCATCCGACAATTTGCTGTAGTAAACCGATTGCTGCAAAATATCAAACAATTCCTTATCAACCCTTACAGGCTCCTTGGCCGCAAGTTTATTGACCTGCGACAACTGTGAGTTCGGGTCGTATCTGTTCATCAGTTTTTCAACACGATATATCTTCTCAAAGGCGGCATCGATACTCAAACGAGCGATTTTTTCGTCAGGCGCAACAGCTACAACCCTTGCGATTGTGTTCATCACAATCTTATTCGGGCTTTCAACTACAACAAGCCTTTTATCATTAAGTCTGTTTACCAGCAGATACGAAATGAAAATTATTATCAGGGCTGTTAATGCAAAAATAAATTTTCGATTCTTCATCCCGTTAGAAATCTTTCTTTTTCATTACAAACTCTTACACATTGTTATTTTAACAGGATTCATCCAGTTAGAAACTTCTTTTCCATTTATGATTTCTAACGGGATTCATTCCCGGTTATTATCATTTATCTAACAGCAAATATCAATTACAATTACGGTGGAAAATGTTATAATGCCCGCGTGAAAAATCAAAAAATTACAATACTTAAAGATATGGTCGAACAGGCGTTTCTGCCGTTCGTCAGAACGCCTTCACGTTATATCGGCGGCGAAGTTAACCAGATTAAAAAAGACTTCGACAAATGCGATTTAAAAATTGCCTTATGTTTTCCCGATGTTTATGAAATCGGAATGAGCCATACGGGGATGGCTATAGTTTATGAAGCTTTAAACCGCCTGCCGAATGTCGCTGCCGAAAGGGTCTTTCTGCCGTGGATTGACGCGCAGGAAATAATGAAGCAGAAAAATATCCCCCTTTACACCCTCGAATCAAAGGCAAAGGTCGCGGATTTCGATATTCTGGGTTTTAGCCTTACAAACGAGCTTTGTTATACAAGCATTTTAAACACCCTCGACCTTGCCGGTATTCCACTGCGGAGCAAAGACAGAGGACAAGATTTCCCATTGATTTTAGGCGGGGCGGGTATGGCAAACTGCTGCGAACCAATAGCGGATTTTTTCGATATGTTCCTGCTCGGCCAGGCTGAAGAGGCGGCTGTCGAACTGGCACAATTTCTGATTGAACACAAAAAAAACAATACGCCAAAACAAAAAATCTTAATAGAAACTGCCAAAAAATTTCCTTTTATTTACGTTCCTTCGCTTTACGACGGGTTGCCCCCGAAGATTTTAGATGCTGTCGTTGATGACCTTGACAAATCCGTTGTGCCCGAAAAACCGATTGTGCCTTTTATGCAGGCCGTTCACGAAAGGATAAGCATTGAGGTTATGCGGGGCTGTCCGGGCAGGTGTAATTTCTGCCAGGCGAGTTTTTGCAGAAGACCTGTCCGTTTTCGCAGCCCGCAGAGAATTCTCGAAATCGCAAAAGCTGCTTATGCCGCGACCGGTCTCGATACAATCGGCCTTTTGAGTCTCTCAACGGCTGATTATCCATATCTCGAGGAAACTATAAGTCTGCTTAATGAATATTTTCAGCCTCGCCGTGTTGGAATATCTTTGCCGAGTCTGCGTGTTGATGTTCAATTAAAACTTTTGCCGAAACTCGCATCGTCAGTTCGCAAGAGCGGCCTGACAATCGCGGTTGAAGCGGCAAGTGAAAGGCTTCGCAAAATTATCAATAAACCCATAACGGATGAAAATCTTTTCGCCGCGGTCGAAGAAGCGTATAAGCAGGGTTTTGAGAGTATAAAACTTTATTTTATGGCGGGATTGCCGACCGAGACCGAGGAAGACATTAAAAATATAGTAAAACTTTGCTATGAGCTTGCGGTATTGCGAAAAAAGGTCCGCGGCAAAGTTGCCAAGATAAACGCTGCGGTAAGCTGGTTTGTGCCCAAGGCCCACACACCCTTTGGCTGGCAGGCGCAGCAAAGCGAGGAATATTTTAGAAACGTCAAAGACATTATCTTAGCTGAAAAAAGAAAACTTAACGCAAGATTTTTAAACTTCAAATTTCACAATATCCAGGCAAGTCTCCTCGAATCGGCCATTGGCAGAGGCGACAGAAAACTGGCCGATGTTATTGAATACGCGTATAAAAGTGGTGCAAGGTTTGATTTGTGGGATGAATGTTTCAGGTTCGATTTATGGCAAAATGCGTTTGAAAAGTTCGGTCTTGATTTAAACAAACTCGCGGCAAGGAAATTTGAGCCTGATGAAATTCTGCCATGGCAGCATCTCGGCGGGCCTGAGAAAAATTATTTGCTAAAACATCTACAAACGGCAGAGGATAGATAAAAAGGTGTCAGGAACCTTTTTCAGTATTATTACGATTAAGCAGTAAGGTTTTTATCGTTTCTTTAATAAGCAGCAAGCTCAGTAATAAAAGGATAAGGCCGCAGACGCCGGCGATAACAATATCAATCTTAACGGATGCGCCGCGGAAAATATCCGGCAGAGAAACAATAAACGGCTTTGTAAGATTAACCAGCGACCATAATGTTACCACAAGCATAAACGCCATTGGAACAACCGCGTAAACGGCTTTTTTGCCGGTCTTTATCAGCCAGATTGAAATCGCCAGAAGAATCAGAGCGGCAAGCAGCTGGTTACTCGTGCCGAAAATCGGCCAAGCGACAAGATAAGCCTTTTCCTTCGTAAGCATCAGGAAAACAAACGGCAAAAAGAGACTCACCGCCGCTGCAATAAAAGAACCCGCCCTGCTTTTTAAGCCGGTAAGCTCCTGAAAGACATATCGCGCAAGCCTTGTGCAGACATCGAGCGTATCATAAACAAACGTCGAAAAAACAAGCAGCGCAAATGGAAACGCGATGCTGAACTTTATTCCAATAAGACCGAGATAACGTGATATCCCGTTTGCGTAGATAAGATTCGGGTCTGATGTAAAGAGATTCGGGCTTTTCGGCACAATCATAATCGTAGTAAGCGCAAGGACGCCGACAAGGCTTTCCAGTAACATCGCGCCGAAACCAATCGGCAAAGCGTCTTTTTCCTTTGCCAATTGTTTCGATGTTGTGCCGGAGCATACTATTCCGTGAAAGCCTGAGCAGGCTCCGCAGGCAACGGTAATAAACAACGTGGGAATCAGCAATTTGCCGTTGGCAAGACTAAACAGGCCGTCGAGATTAAAGGCGGGATATTCTATTCGAAATCTTCCGCTGAACGCGCCGATGAAACCAACTATAATTACCGTATAAAGCATCCAGCCGCCTAAATAACCGCGGGGCTGAAGCAAAAGCCACATAGGAATTACCGACGCGATAAAACAATAGATAAGCAAAACAACATCCCACTGTTTTACCGACAGTCCGCCCAGGAAAGAAAGCACGCAGCCGGGACATTTCGGGCCGAACCAGACAATAAATAAAACGAGGGGGACAAAAATTATCGTGGCCAGCGAAAGTTTCATTTTGAAATGATACAGCAGGATTCCTAAAAGAACAGCCAAAAGAAGGTAGAGGATGGACGATGCGGCTACAGCCGGGCCGTAGGCTGCTTTCTGAACCACCGTTTTAAACGTATTTGCGGTTACATCGGTAAACGCGATGATGACATATATCAATGTCAGCCAGACGAACAATAAAAAGAGGGTATGCACCATCGGCGAGGTGTATTGTTTGACGATTTCGCCGATGCTTGCGGCCTTGTGGCGAATGGATGCTACAAGGCTGTAAAAATCGTGAACGCCGCCGATGAATATCGCGCCGAGTATCAGCCATAGAATCGTCGGCAGCCAGCCGAACCACAAACAGCTTAGAATCGGGCCGATAATCGGGCCTGCCGCCGCGATGGCGGAAAAATGCTGGCCGAGAAGCAGAGGCATCTTCGCCGGCACGAAATCGACGCCGTCGCTGAACTGTTCAGAAGGAGTCTTGCGCGAGTTATCCAAATTCATTTGTTTTGAAAGAATTCTGCCGTAAAAACGATAACCCAGAAACAGAGCTGTCATAGCAAGTATCACAATTAGCGGAATCATATTGCTTCCTTATCCGAGAAGAAAAAGTTTATTGCTCGCAGGGAGGTTAAGTTTTTTTCAGGCCGCTCGGCTCCTGCAGTCCGATTTTCTTGCCGGATTTCTGAAAATCAATGATTACCTGGGCGGCTTTCTGCGGGTCATCGCAAACAGTAAAAACATTCATATCTTGCGGCTCAATGAACTTGTGTTTGGCCAGCATATCTTTTTTCATCCATTCGACAAGTCCCGCCCAGTAATCGCTGCCCATAAGAACTACAGGAAAATACGCCTGTTTGAAGGTCTGAATCAGGACAAGAGCTTCGGTGAACTCATCCATTGTGCCGAATCCGCC
>JAPLMW010000081.1 GCA_026386845.1 Phycisphaerae bacterium | reverse complement strand
AGCAGCATAACTCCATTTACCGACCGTAACAAACTGATGAATCAAGACGCTGCCGCTGAGCCAGACACCAGTTTCGATTTTGCAGTGACCGCTTATCTGGGACGCGTTGCTGATAACTGTTTTATCCTCAACTACACAATCATGCCCTATATGCACGCCAACCATAATCAGGTTATTATCGCCTATTCTGGTCGTGCCGTCCGGATATATACTCGGATGTATTGTTACAAATTCCCTGATAAAGTTTTCATTTCCGATTTCAAGCGAGCCGAAACTACTGTCTGGCGTGGCTCCGAGCATCTGGGGATTCCTGCCGATGACACAGTTCGGATAAAAAATATTTTTTTCGCCGATTTTTACATTTTTGCCGATTACAACATTGGCGTCAAAAACGCAGCCGTCGCCTATTTTTGCGCCTGCATCGATGAAACAATTCGGACCAACTGAAACATCTTTGCCCAGGTGGGCGCTCGAATCAATGACCGCCGTCGGATGTATTTTATTCATTATTTTTGTTCCTGAAAATTCCGCGAATAAATCTATAGTTTATTTAAACAGCCTCTTCGTCAACGAGCATAAATTTTATTTCGGCCTCTGCCGCTTTTATTCCGGCAACAATCGCCTGGCATCTGCATACAGCGATTTTGCTGCGGACCCTGACAGTTTCGGCAGTAAGAATTAACTGGTCTCCCGGCACAACAGGCTTTCTCAGTTTTACACCGTCCATTCCCAGCAGAACGGCGAGCTTGCCGGTATGCTCAAGCTTCTGTGCGAAAAGCAAACCACAAACCTGCGCCATTGCCTCAAGAACAAGAACACCCGGCATAATAGGCGTTCCCGGAAAATGGCCCTGAAAAAACATCTCATTAAATGTAACGTTTTTGACGCCTTTGATATATCTGTCGCCGTCAATTTCAATAACCTTGTCCACCAGCAGAAACGGGTAACGATGGGGCAGAATCTTCTGAATCCTGCGAATGTCGAGCAGCGCATCTGTGCCCGCTTTTGTCATCCTGTCATACTGCTCTGCCTGCTCAAGCAGCTTTCTGGCAAGCAACTGATTGAGATTGTGGCCGCTTTTGTAAGCCACTATCCTGCCGGTAATTCTCCTGCCGACAAGTGCGATATCGCCTATCAAATCGACAATTTTATGCCTGACACATTCATCAGGAAATCGAAAACTATTTTTAATAGGCCCATCCGAACTGATAACCAGAATGTCTCGAGGGCTCAAGTGCGTGCCGATTCCGTGCGACTGAAACTGTTTCGCCTCGGCTTCAAGCAGAAATGTCCGTGCGGGAGCAAGACTCGTTTCAAAATATTCCGAGTTCAGCGTGCAGCTCAGCATCTGCCTGCCTATTCCGGTGTGCTTTGTGTAATCCATATCGTAAGTAATTTCAAGACTTTCGCCTTCATTCGGCAGTGCATAAATTGAGGCTCCGCTTTCGCGAATGCTTATCTCCTGAGAAATCGCAAATTCCTTCCTCGGTTTTGACTGCTCCACAAAGCCGCATTTTTTCAATGCCTTGAAATATTCGCTGCTGCTGCCGTCGAAGCCTGGCATCTCAGGAGCGTCAACTTCGATAAAAATATTGTCTATTTCCAGAGCATTTATTGCAGACATACAGTGCTCAATTGTCTCTATGGAAATCTGACCCTTTTTTATGGCGGTTCTTCGGCTGCGTTCGGCAACATTGCGAACGGTAGCTTCTATCTTGACAGGTTCATCAAGGTCTGTCCTGACAAAAACAATACCTGTATCGGCATCGGCGGGAGCAAATCTTACCTGTGCCTGTGCCCCGCCGAACATACCTCTGCCGGCAAGTTTCGCTTCTTCAGCTATTGTTCTTTGCGGCTTCAATTTCTTCGACCTTCTTTATAAGCTGTTTCAATTGTTTGTTCATTTCAGGGATTTTCTGCACCAAAATTATCCGTCTAAAAAATTCCTTGATATCCATAGCCGGCGAACCGACAATCTTTTTATTCGGCTCGATGTCACTTATAACGCCGGCCTGTGCGCCTATCCGGGTGCCGTCGCCGATTGTTGTGTGGTCCTTGATTCCAACCTGCCCGGCAAGAACAACGCCGTTGCCAAGTTTGCTGCTGCCGGCAACAGCCACCTGTGCGGCAATCAGACAGCACTTGCCGACTATGACGTTATGAGCAATCTGAACGAGATTGTCTATTTTCGTTCCGGCGCCGACTACGGTGTTTCCGAACTTCGCCCTGTCTATGCAGCTGTTTGCACCGATTTCAACGCAATCTTCAATAATAACCCCGCCTGTATGCGGTATCAGCTGATGCTGACCATCAATGAAATAATATCCAAATCCCGTCGCACCGATTGTGGAGTTGGCGCCGATTATACAGTTATTTCCGATATTGCAGTTATGATAAACCACGACATTATCCTCAAGGCGACAGTCTGAACCGATTATCGAGTTTTGGCCGACTTTGCAGCCTGCACCGATAACGGTTCCCTCGCCGACTTTCGCACCTTTTCTGATACAAGCAAGCGGACCTATCGAAGTGGTCTTGTCTATGGAAACGCCTTCGTCCACAACTGCGCTTTTGTGAATACCTGCTGGCGGTTTATCAAGCTGCGGCATAAATTCTCTGAGCACCTTAATCAATGCCCGCTCGACATTATCGACAACAAGCAGCGGTACAGCCGAATCAATCTTTTTATTTACAATTACCGCAGCGGCTTTGCAGGCGGAAATATTTTTCAGAAGCTCATCATCCGCTGCAAAGGTGACGCAGTCCGCACCTGCAGACTCAAACGGCGCTACCCGGCAGACTTCCGATGTTCCGCTGCCGATAAGTTCGGCTCCTGCGATTTTAGCCAGTTGGGCTACGGAATATTTTTTCTTTACGATTTCAGCCATATTTTTTTATAAAAACCTTATTGCTGAGCGCTTTTAGCCGCAGCGGTTATAACATCCGCGGTAATATCAAGACCCGGATTAAAATAAAGCAGCTTGTGCGTCTTTGTTGTCAAAAGAAGGTCTGACGGACTCTGGGCCGGCGGGTTGGTGTCCGGCTGACTGAGATAATTGTCGTCCCTGCTAAGAACTATATCCAGTCCTTTTTCCTTCGCGACAATCGCGATAACTTCGAGGATTTTACGATATATTTTTTCCTTGCCCCGCATTTCCTTTACAGACAATTCCTGCTGATAAAATTCCCTTTGCGCATCAAGCCTGGACTGTTCGAGCATTATGGTTTGCAGCAGCTGCATATAGTCCTCGCTGCCTTCTTTCCGTTTGCTCAGGGCGGCCTTATCGGCTTCTACGGTTTCCTCAAGTTTTTTCAACTCGGCAAATTTCTTTTCCCCATCGGCAGACAGCTCCTTTTCGACATCAATCTTCATCTGGCTTTTGTCAAAAACATCCTTGACACTCACAACGCCGATTTTGGGAGATGCAGGCATTTTGTCCTTTGCGGCAAAAGAATGCTCTAACCCGATAACCAGCAAACTAATACCCGCCAGAACGGCAACAGCAACAAAACTTCTTGTCTTCATAATCATCCTTTCTTAATCTTGGCTAAAAATATAACGAGCATTTCAATTAAAACAGACTGCCGACAGAGAAACTAAACATCTGTGTGGTATCGCTTTCATCTTTCATAAATGGAGATGCCAACTCAAATCTCATAGGCACAGGTCCAAACCACTGGGGTATCATAATCTGGAGACCTATTCCTGCGGCGGCCCTGATACCTCCCGTCTCAACCATGCCGGTATCGACAAAGAAAAGAGCAGAGAACATTTCGCTTGTCAGCGGCACGGAAACTTCTCCGCTTCCGGTTGCCAGCCATTTGCTGCCTATAGGGTCTTTGTCGGCGCCTGCGCGAGGGCTGATACCGCGATAATCAAAGCCTCTTACGCTTCCCAGGCCGCCGGCATAAAACTTCTCAAATACAGGGGCGTCGCCTATAACAGTTCCTGCAAAAAATTTTGTTTCCAGCACAGTTTTTTTCCCGGCAATATCTTCTCGCAGCGTTTTATACCACCGGTATGTGCCGTCAAGAATACCAAAAACATGTTTACCCCCCACCTGCTCATAGCCCATTTCGTAGTTTACTCCTTTGGTAGGAGAAAAACGACTGTCTGTCGTATCTCTGCCGAAACCGATTCTGATGCCTGCCAGAAGATTGTCTCCTTTTACGTCCTTGACTTCCTTTGGGGCGTCATCATCAACGCCCTCTACAGCTACATTTTCAAACCGGAAGGCCAAAGTCCTGTAACGGCCTTCTTTCTTCCTTTTTGTAAAGCCGAGATAGCCTTTTTGTCTCTTTTCATCATAACTTTCTCTCCAACGCTCCCAGCTCGATGCCGCAAGAGTCATAGCTATGGGCTTATCCTTAAGATAAGGCTCGGTAAAGCTGATTGAATATGTACTTACTTCCGTGCCGGGTTCAATCGCGATTCTTAATCGCTGCCCGGCACCTTTAAAAGCATCTTCCGAAAAGAACTTTCTCCAGTTTTTCGGCCATTTTTTATAATCAAAATTTCTCTGTTCATATATCATTTGGCCTATCAAACCATCAGTGCTGCTGACACCGGCGCCGAACATAATTGAACCGGTTTTGCCCTCGGTAACTCTGACTTCAGCATCTTTTTGGCCGGGCTTGCCTTCTACAGGCGTAATAGTGGCGGTTTCAGTGTAAACATCAGTTTTGATATCCTTTTCGAGCTGGCCTTCGCCGTCTCCACGCGCAATATGAGCGTTATACCACTCGCCCGGCTTGAATTCATCTTCATCCAGCACACGTCTTATCACCTTATCCTGTGTACTTCTATTGCCGGAGATATTGATCTGTCCTATGCGGTAACGCTCATTTTCTTTTACGTCGAAATGAGATATTATTTTGTTGCCTGGCCTGAACTGCCTGACCGACTCGGCCTCAGTGTTAATATATCCCGCTTCCCTGTACACCCTCAATATTTCATCTTTATCATGCTCCGCTTTTTCATTGCTGTAAAACTTACCTTCCTTGAGCTTGAATGTCGGGGTCAGGTTTGCATCGCTGAAAAACTGGTTTCCGGCAAATTCTATCTTTTCGACGTCGTACTGCTTACCTTCCTCTACTTTATAAACGACTTCAACGCTCTTATTATTCTTTCCGAATTTCGTTTCCGAGGTTACTTTTGTATCAAGATAACCTCTTCTATCATAGGCTTTCTGCAGCTCGACCATATCATCATCGAGGGTGCCCTGTTTGAAAAAGTTCTGGAAGATGCCGAAGGTTTTCGGTTTGCCCTTGATTACTTTTTTAAGCTCCCTCGCTTTTATTGAGGCGTTTCCCTCAAATTTCACCTTTTTAATTTTAACTTTCTGCCCGCAGTCAATCGTATAATGAAGCCGACCCTGCTCAATGCCGGAATCGTCAAAACCAATCTTCGCAAAAGGGAATCCTCTCGAGTGATAATGATCGGTCAATTTTTCAACGCCGGCCCTGGCGGTAAATTTATCAAGATAATCGCCTCTGGCAAAACCTAATTGTTCAATAAGTTTATCCTCGCTGCCTTGCCTGTCCCCGCTGAATGTTATCTCTTTAATAACGATTTTTTCTTTTACTACAAAGATAATCTTTACTTTTTCTCCGACCGGCTCGATGCTGTAATAAGCGAATTCAACGCCCTTGATGGCGGCGATTCTGCTGATATCTTCCTGGGCCTGCGAATCGCTGAACAACTGCCCTGCCCTGCTTCTGACCATCGAAAGAATCTTTTCCCTGCTGATATAGACATTGCCTGCCGTTTCAACACTGTCTATCATTCTTTCTTTTTCATTGGCTGCGTTAACGTCTGCCGCGTTTATATCCGCAGCGTTAACCTCCGCTAAGTTAGCATCTGCAACGTTAACATCTTCTGCCTGCGTAAAACAATAAAAGACAAAAAATAATGCAAATGAAAAAACCAAAAACTGCAGTGGTCTTCCACTTTTAAAACAGCAGTTAAGAATCCGCATAAAATCCCTTTCCTGCAAAGCTTTTCAGTCAGGTAAACCGGCCATTTTAGAACGGCTCCTGCGCCCTCGACAGTGTATTAAACCGCGTAAACTGACTGTTAAAGTTCAGTTTTACCGTTCCTGTCGGGCCGTTACGCTGCTTGGCAATTATTATTTCCGCAACATTATCTTCCCTGTTTTGGCTGCTTTCATCTTCACGCCGGTAATAATCCTCACGATGAAGCAGCATCACAACATCGGCATCCTGTTCGATACTGCCGCTCTCACGCAAATCGCTCATTCTCGGGCGATGGTCTTCTCTTCCTTCCGGCGCACGATTAAGCTGGCTTAAAACAACGACCGGCACCTCAAGCTCTCTGGCAAGCGCCTTTAAATACCTGCTCATTTCGCTTACTTCCTGCTGTCTTGATTCCACCCTTGTCCCGAGACTCATAAGCTGCAGATAATCAATAACAATACATCTTATGCCGTGCTGGGCCCGCAGCCTTCTTGCCTTGCCCCGCAGTTCCAGCGGCGTAATGCCGGGCATATCATCAATATATATAGGCTTATTATTCATATCGTCGGCGGCGTCTTTGAGAGCCTGAAACTGTTCGTCGCTCAAAAAACCTTTTCTCACGACTTGAGAGTCCACTGTCGCCCTGCTGCACAGCATACGCTCAACAAGCTGCTGCCTGCTCATTTCGAGAGAAAATATGACGACAGGTATATCGTCATCAGCGCCGATGTGTTCAGCGATATTCATAGCAAAACTGGTTTTGCCCATACTCGGCCTGCCTGCGATAATAATCATTTCACCGTTCTGCAGGCCGCAAGTCAGCTCATCAAGCTCGGTAAAACCTGTGGCAAGCCCCGTAACGTGATGCCCCTCTCGTTTTTCTATGCTTTCAAACGCCTGCACCAGCAGGTCCTTGATAACTACTGCAGTGCCGGTGATTTTTTTCTGCGTTACTCCGAAAATTTTCTGCTCTGCCCTGTCGAGCTTATCACCGACATCTCCGCTTGTCTCAAAAGCATCGGTCATAACCTCGCCGGCAGCGGCGATAAGCTCCCTGAGCATCTGCTTTTCTTTTACAATCTGAACATAATGCTCGACATTCGCACTGGACGGTACGGAGTTGGCAATTTTTTCAAGGTATTCAGGCCCGCCGACCTCATCGAGATGGCCGCGTTTTTTTAACTCATCCCGCAGCAATACCAAATCAAAATCGTTGTCTTTTTTCTCCCACAAGGCGACAATCGCATCAAACATCATCTGATGTTCAAGACGATAAAAGGCATCGGTTCTGATTTTTTGAACAACATCTCCTATGCATTCCGGGTCAAGCATCATCGACCCGAGCACTGCCGCTTCGGCTTCGAGCGACTCCGGCATTGTCCTGCCGGCGATTGCGGTCTGTGCCTTGTTATTCTGCGGTTGTCTGTCCTTCTGAGCCATCGGCTGCCTGTGCACCTTGTCCTTCCGGTACTATTGTAAGTTTCACTTTAGCAGTTATATTAGCCGAAAATTTGAGTTTAACCGTATATTGACCAACTTCCTTGATATGCTCATCTATCTGCACAACCTTATCAACAACCTCAAATCCCTGCTGGCGGAGATTATCAGCAATCTGATTTTCCGTAACAGAGCCGAACAGGTGTCCCTGCTCATTGGCCTTTGCCGCAAGGACAACTTCTGCGCCTTCGACTGCCTGAGCGGCCTTTTGCATTCTTTCCTCGTCAAGGTTTCTTCGCTCATTCCTTTTGGCCTTTTCCTCGGTCATAGCCTTTATCTTATGTTCCGACGGAACCGTGGCAATCCTCCGCGGCAGCAGATAATTTCTTGCGTAACCTTCGCTGACTTCGACTACGTCGCCATACCAGCCGAGTTTTTCAACATCTTCGCATAGTAAAACCTTCATACTAACGTCTCCAATAATCAATCCGTCGGGTTTTGCCCGATTTTTTTTCGGTAATAAATAGTTAACTTGTAAACGGCAGCAGTGCCATAAAACGCGCTCGTTTTATCGCCAGCCGAACTTTTCTCTGGCAGCTTGCGCAATTTCCGCTGCGCTTACGCGAGAAAATCTTGCCCCGGTGTGTAAGCAGCTTGCTTAACACCTCAAGGTCCTTGTAATCAATGTGTTTTACTTTCGACCGACAGAACCTGCATTGATTCTGCTCCCTGACATTTTCCCTGCGTTTCCTTTTCTTTGTTGGGTCTGTCTTTTTTCTTTTAAAACCTTGAGCTCTCACTTAAAGTTACTCCTAAATTTATCTTTATCTGTTAATCTAAAACGGAATATCGTCTTTTCTGTCATTTTGAATATCATTTGCTGGGCCTGTATTTTCGGAAGGTGTTTGAGAACCATCATCAGCGGGACTACCCTGCTCACTGCTTCTGCCGCCGGCAGGCAGGAACTGGAAAGATTCAACTGTAACTCTATGCTTACTTCGTTTCTGTCCGTCTTGTGCCGTCCATTGGTCTAAAGTCAATCTGCCTTCAAGCATCAGCGGCTTTCCTTTTTTGCAGTATTTGTTTATTGTTTCAGCAGGCTTTCCGAACGCCCTGCAGTCAACAAAGCAGACTTCTTCACGCTGCTGGCCGTCCTGACCGGTCCATTTGCGATTGGTCGCGATGCCGAAATCCACTACAGCCGTCTGGCTCGGCAAATAGGACAATTGCGGGTCTCTGGTAAGATTGCCCATCAAAATAACCTTATTAAAATTCGCCATATTCGTTCCTTCCCTCTTTAATTAAGCTGGGGTTTCCGTCTCATCAATGTCTTCTTCTTCACTTTCTATTTCTTCCAAACTGCTTATGGGAGGCACTTCTTCCAAACTGCTTATGGGCGGCACTTCAACTTCTGCCGGCTTATGAACAGGTCTTGAGGCCATCATAGCGGGAGTTTCTTTTTCCATATCTTCCTTTGTTACGTGGTCGGCGCGAAGGATAATCTCCCGCATAATTCTTTCTGAAAGCTGTGCATCCCTTTCAATCGCGGCAATTTTGTCTGTAGGGCTGTTAAAGTAAACAAGAATATATGTGCCTCTGTTTTTTTTCCTGATTGTATATGCCAAAGGCCGCTCATCCCATTTGCGTATACTGATTATCTCGGCGCCGTTGCGCTCGAACATCTTTTTTACGTGTTCGTTTATGCCATCCCAGTCGGCGGCCGCTTCCGCAGAATCTATAAGAAATAGCGACTCATACAATCTTTTCGTTACGTTTTCCAAATCTACGTCTCCTTAAAATTCCTATCAAAGCAACTTTTTTTATTGTTTATCCAATTCACTATTATTGTCCGCCGCCAATTTGCGGTTAAATTTATTCATCGCGGTTTCAATTCCCGCACTTATCCAGACCATAACAGCTTCCGACGCCTCGGCAACTGCCCTGTCTATCAACTTTCTTTCAGTCTCGTCCGGCTTTGATAGCACATAATCCCTTCCTGTCATCCGGCCCGAACTGCCAATACCGATTCTAAGTCTGCTGAACTGGTCTGTGCCGAGTTTTTCAATAATATCAGCCAGTCCATTATGCCCGCCGGCAGAGCCTTCTGCCCTGAGCCGTATCATCCCCGGCTCAAGAGCCATATCATCTGTTATCACCAGTATTTTGTCGGCGGTTAACTTGTAAAAATTCGCAGCATCCCTTAGGGACTGGCCGCTGTTATTCATAAATAAAAACGGCTTGAGCAATATTAACTTTTTATCTTCAAATTCTGTCTGACCGAAAGCTGCCGAGAACTTTTCTTTGTTCAGCCTGGCTTTCAGTTTTTCCGCCAGCAGGTCAACAACTTCAAATCCGACATTATGTCGCGTTCCCTGGTATTCCAAACCCGGGTTGCCAAGACCCGCTATTAACCTTATTTCATCCATCAGGCACTTCCCGGCGGCAACAGGAACTTACTTCTTTTCTTCTTCAGTCTCTTCCTCACCTTCCTTCGGTTTCCGTTCTGTAATAACCTCAGGAGCAATAGGTTCTTCAACTGCTGCGGCTGCTTCTTCAACAACCGGCGCAGCAGGCAGATGACAAGCTATCAGAAGCGCGTTGGGGCCGGTTATAAGTTTAACTCCCTGCGGCAGCTGAACGTCCCGTGCGTGAAGCGAATCGCCGACTTTAAGACCCTTGACCGAAACATCTATCGATTCCGGTATATCGGTAACCGCGCATTCAATTTCCATACGGTCAAGATGCTCTTCCAGCAATCCTCCTTCCTGTGCACCCACAGGAGTGCCTTTGAAGACAAGCCGTACCTGAACCTTGACCCTTTCGCTCAGGTCAACTCTGATTAAATCCGCATGAATTATCTTTCTGCCGAGATAATCGAACTGCACGTCCTTAACCAGCAGTTTTTCTCTTTTGCCGTCAACCTCAACATCAAAAAGCCTGTGCCCGTGATGAATGCCTTCCGCAAAATCATGCTCATCGAGGACAATAGCCTCCGGTTTCTGCCCGTGTCCGTAAACAATGGCGGGTATTCTGCCTGCCAGACGTGTTTTCGCCGCATTTTTTGAACCAAATTCTTTTCTTGCCCGGGCCTTGAGAACCATCTCTTTTGATACCATACTTTACCTCATCTAAAGTCTGAATTTTTATCCTGAAAAAAATAAATTAATTAAACATTGCGCTTATTGACTCGTTTCTGTGGATGCGTTTTATGGCTTCGCCGAGAATTTCAGAAACAGTTAATACTTTAAGATTCTTAAGTTTCCTTACGTCTGCCCTTATTGGAACGGTATCGGTTACAACCACCTCATCTATCGGCGAATCGGCAATATTTTCAACCGCTCTGTCGCAAAATAAGGCGTGTGTCGCACCGATAAAAATTTTGTTTGCGCCGTGTTCTTTGACAAGTTTTGCAGCAGAACACATCGTGCCGGCGGTCGAAATCATATCATCGCACATCAGTATATTTCTTCCCTTGACGGTGCCGATGATTTCATCGCACTGAACTTCTTTGCCGCTTATCCGTTTTTTATGGATTATCGCCAGCTCGCCGTTGAGGTGCTCAACATATCTTGCCGCTCGTTTTATATTTCCCACATCCGGCGAAACAATCGTCAGCTTTTCAATTTTCTTGCCCTGAAAATATCCGCTCAGCACAGGCTCGGCAAAAAGATGGTCGACCGGTATATCAAAGAAGCCCTGCAATTGTGCCGCGTGAAGGTCCATTGCAAGAACCCTGTCGGCGCCTGCGGTGGTAATCAGATTCGCAACTAATTTTGCAGTTATCGGCACTCTGCCCTCATCCTTTCTGTCCTGTCGTGCATAGCCGAAATAGGGCATTACTGCCGTTACCCTGCTTGCGCTTGCGCGTTTGAGGCAATCGAGAAAAATCAGAAGTTCCATAACATTCGCATCGACAGGCTCACAGCCCGACTGCACAATAAAACAATCTCTGCCGCGGACATCATCTTCGCATTTTATTATTTTCTCACCATCGGGAAATCTATCGATTTTAGCGCAGCCGACCGGCACTGTGAGATACTTGCATATCTTTGCCGTAAGTTCCGGATTGCCCGAACCGCTGAAAATCTTTATGTTTTCATTCGAAGACATTTTTCGGTCCTTCTATTCTTTATTTTCTTCCATATTTTTTGCCGTTACCGCCGAGCCGGGCTTTATATGTGCACCGGCAGGAACATTAATCGGAGCAACGAGTATTGAGCCGGACCCAATAAAAACATTATCGCCGATTTGAGTCTGATTGATTTTCTGGCCGTCAAAATTTGCCGTTATTGCGCCTGCGCCTATATTTACATTTTTGCCGACTTTCGAATCGCCTATATAACTATGATGCCTTGCCCTGACGCCGTCTGAAAGCGATGAATTTTTCACTTCAGTAAAAACACCCAGAACTACATCATCTCCCAGAACAGTGCCGTCACGGAGATAAGCGAACGGCCCAACTCTGCAATTGCTTCCTATCCTTACCCTGCCGTGGATATATGTGAACGGCTCAATCACAGTGTCCTGTCCGATTTGCGTGCGGGCGTCAATCCAGGTATTCGGCGGGTCAACAATTGTTACGCCTGATTTCATAAACCCATCCTGAATCCTTCGCTGCATAATTTTGCCCGCCTCGCTTAGCTGCTGACGGCTGTTGACGCCCATCGCATCTTCCGCCGCTACCGCTGTTATTATGCCCGGCATCTATAATCAAATGCAAAGCGTCGGTAAGATAATATTCTTTCTTCACATTGTCCGGCGTAATCTTATCCAGAGTTTCAAAGAGTATTTTGTTTTTAAAACAATAATAACTCGGATTAACTTCCTTTATTGTTTTTTGCTGCGGATTGCAGTCGCCATCCTCGACAATGCCCTGAATATTCCCGTAACTGTCTCTGACAATTCTGCCGTATCCGGTCGGGTCGTCAAGAATAGCTGTTGCCAAAGTCGCGGCCGAAGCATCCTTTTCATGTTTATCAATAAGAGTTTTGACTATTTCAGATCGAATCAACGGCATATCGCCACAAATAACCAAAGTATCGCCGGTAAAATCTGCCAGATAACTCTTACAACACATTACCGCATGGCCGGTGCCTTTTTGCTCTTTTTGTTCAACCCAGACAATATTTTTATCATCGCCGAAATATTCAATCACCTGCTCTTTGCCATAGCCGACGATTATGTATAATTTCTGGATATCCGCCTGCCTGCAGGCATCAATTACGAATGCCAGCATCGGCCTGCCGCAGACTTCGTGCAGGACTTTAGGCAGCTTCGTGTTCATCCGGCTGCTTATACCTGCCGCTAATATTATGGCAACTTTTTCAGACATAATTACTCTTTTTTATATTTTATGTTTTATTTTTAATTTTTTACCTACCCGGCCTGGACTCGAACCAGGAATGGAGGTACCAAAAACCTCTGTGTTACCAATTACACCACCGGGTATAAGTCATTTAAAATTGAAGAGTTAAGACTTAAAAATTAAAATTTTGACGAATTAAAAGACAATAACAATCCAAAATCTTCAATTTTAAATTATTAAATCTTCAATTTTTCTGCTTTCACGGTGTCCGTTCGGGTTCGGACCGGTTGGGCCCTGTCTGAGGCTTGAGCCGGCTATGCCGTGATACTGCCGGCCCCATATTCAAATGCTACCCCTTCTGACAGAAGGCTCGGGCGACACTATACTAAAGCTTTATCGGCAAAGCAAGATTATTTTCTC
>JAPLMW010000073.1 GCA_026386845.1 Phycisphaerae bacterium | reverse complement strand
GTCTCTTTTATAATTGGCCTTTGACAATTCGCCGCAGGATGCGGGCAAGAGCGTCTTTGCGTGAAAAATTAGCTCCACGTTACTGGCATATAATCCTAATAGCCGCTCTGGCTTCAGCGGCTCTGCTGCTGTTTGGAAAGTGGCATTTCAAATTGGCTGCTGTTTTATTCTGTTTTGTTTGCGGTATTTATGTAACAATTTTCTGCGGCAGAGCATCGCTTTTAAAGAGGTTTTCCGCTGCCGCCGCGGCAGGATTTATAATGGCTATTTTATATACAGTATTCACTGCCGGTCAAACTACAAATGTGATAATTTCCGCCCTTTGGAAATGTTTCGCTTTTGCATTATTATCGACAATCGGGGCAATTTTGACTGAATTGTCTCTGCCGGATGTCGAGAACTATACGAGCTAATTTATGCTTGTTTTTAAAGGCCTTTTATGAGAAGATAATACTGTAACTGGTTTTATTGGAGCGAGTCCCGTTAGAAAATTGCAGGCCGATAGAAAGCCTTGTATTGCAGTCTTTTCTAACAGGATTTGCCGGTAGTTATTTATTGTCGTTTTTCTAACGGGATGAGGCTTTATGTCGATTAGTTATAGTTCGTTTTGTGATGATTTTTTCGTTGATATGTATGTAAATACCCGTTTCGACCTGCCGAGCGAAAGGGAGACCCTGCTTACATTCTTTGAAAGAATAACCAAACAGTTTCCCTCGATGAAGACCCTGGCACGGGATGGCGACGCCGGCTACTGTCTTGAAGATGACCCGCAGGCCGGGCGAAACCGCTGGGTCAGTGTCGATATTGACCGGCTCGGTTCGGGCTTTGTTAATCCTGAAAGTTTTCAAGAGGCATTCGAGCTGCCAAAGGTGGTAATTGAACTTGTGCCGTATATGCTGGGAGTACGAAGTCTGGATATAGACAGCGTCGATTTGACCTTCGGGATGGATTTTGATTGCGCGGGCAATCACAATGAGATAATAGCCGAAGCCTTGTTCAGCGGTTCGGCTTTTTCCCAGATTTTTAATTGCCCCGGAGCCGGACCATTGAGTCTTTCTCCCGCAGTGGTAGTCGCACTTGACGATGATTGTACGACTCGTGCCAGACTGACGGTGGATAGTCGAACAGAGGAATCTGAAATCCGCAACAAAAAATTCGATGAGAATAAACCCATAAGCCTGTATATGACAATAAGGCAGTACCCTTGTCCCGGCAGAGATTTTGACCTTAAAACCGTTTTTGACAGGCTCTGCCGGATGTCTGTTGATTTTATGGATGAAAAAGTTGTGCCGAATTTCGTGATGCCCCTGACCAATGCCATAGCGCACAGGAGATAAGGAAATAAGGAAGCAAGGAAATAAAGAAGTAAGGATACTAAAAAATGGCAGATTGCCAAATTCAAAAAAAAGATAATAATAAAATTAATTCAGTAATCAAGACCTACAGGGACTTAAGCGTTTATCAATTATCATATAAATTAGCTATGGAAATATTCGAGATAACAAAGAAATTTCCAAAGGAAGAAATTTATTCTCTTGTAAGTCAAATTAGAAAATCTTCAAGGTCAGTGCCGGCCAATATAGCGGAAGGCTGGGCAAAGAGAAGATATGAAAATGTTTTTATCAGGCATCTTAATGATTCCAATGGTTCTTGCGAAGAAACAAAAGTTTGGCTCGATTTTTCAAAAGAATGTAAATATATTTCACCGGACATTTACACAAGACTTTACAATGAATACAATAGAGTCGGAGCAATGCTCAATTCTTTAATGGATAACTGGGAAACTTTTGAGAAAGAATAATATGATAAAGGTTGATAAATTTACTAATGCTTCTTTGTTTTTCCTTATTTCTTTACGTCCTTAATTCCTTACTTCCTAAAAAGAAGATACAGTGTGACTAATAAACGAAAACGCAATTAAATTGGAGGTTAAAATGGCGGTTATTGCACCATATTGTCAGTACAAAAAAACGAATTTCAAGATATATATTGTGATGCTGCTGATAGCAGCGGCATTTTTCGCTTACGATGGTTTTTTTAACAAGACGTTTATCAAAAAGCACACAAATCTCGGGATACCCGACTCGACGCTCGCTTTCAATCAGAAATCACCGCCGTTTTTTTTGGCCGGGGCGGTAATTTTTGCTGTCTGGTTCTGGAAGGCAAAGGATAAAAAGCTTGTCGCCGATGATGAGGCGATTATCTTCAGTGAAAAAGACAAAATTCCATATAGTTCAATCGACAGTATAAATAAAACCGATTTTGACACAAAAGGCTTTTTTATAGTAGAGTATAAATTGCCTGACGGGCAAAAATCACAGCGTAAAATCAGCGACCGCACTTATGATAATCTTAATGCCGTCCTTGAACTGCTTGTGTCGAAAATCGCCGGCTAACCGAAACGATTCGTGTCCATTCGTGGTTTTTTGAGGAATTATCGTTATGAATACCTGCGTTGTTGGTCTGCAATGGGGCGATGAAGGCAAAGGCAAGGTCGTGGATATTCTTGCCGAGAAAAACGACATAGTCGTTCGCTATGGCGGCGGAGCAAACGCCGGCCATACGGTCGTTATCGGCGATAAGAAATTCGCGCTGCATCTTCTGCCAAGCGGAGCGATACGAGATAAAACTATCTGCGTTATCGCCAACGGCGTTGTAGTTGACCCTGAAGTTCTGCTGGAGGAAATTGACGGTCTGGCTCAAAGAGGAATAACGCTTGACGGCAGATTATTTATCAGTGAAAGCGCTCATATTGTGCTCGACTACCACAAGGCGGAAGACAAATTAAGAGAGGCGTCGTTAGGCGATAACAAAATCGGCACTACGGTCCGTGGTATCGGACCGTGCTATTCCGACAAGGTCGGCAGAAGCTATGCTGTCAGGATGACTGATTTGCTTGACCTTGAAAATTTTAAAGATAAACTTGAGAAGATAGTTAATTACAAAAACAAAATTTTCGCGGCTTTATATAATGCCGAGCTAATCAAGGCGGCAGAGATTTTTGAAAAATGCAAAATATATTCCAAGCGGCTTTCGAAATATATCCGCAACACCACGGAATACCTCCATCAGGAAATTGAATCAGGCAAAAATATTCTTTTCGAAGGCGCACAGGGCGCTCTTCTCGATCTTGACCACGGGACATTTCCGTATGTTACAAGCTCGAACGCCAGCTCTCTTGGCGTCGGCCCCGGCTGCGGCGTGCCTGTGCAGATGATTGATAAGTTTATCGGCGTTGTCAAGGCCTATACGACCCGTGTAGGAGCAGGGCCGTTTCCTTCGGAACTCAACGATGAAATCGGCCAATATATCCGCGACAAGGGACACGAGTACGGCACGACAACCGGCAGACCGAGACGGTGCGGCTGGTTCGATACTATGGTGGTGAAATACGCCGCGAAAATCGGCGGAATAAATGAAATAGCTATGATGCATCTCGATACGCTTGCGGGTCTCGATGAGATTAAAATTTGCACAGGTTATACTATCGACGGCAAAGAAGTTAAAATGTTTCCGTCGAATATCGACAGGCTGGCAAAAGTAAAATGCCGATTCGAGACTCTCAAAGGATTCAGTGAGGAAATTACACAGGCTGCCGATTTTAACAAATTACCGAAGCAGGGGCAAAAATATATCAGAACGGTTGAGGAAATTATAGATTTGCCAGTAACGATTATCGGCGTCGGCCCCGGCAGAAGCCAGACAATCTTCAGGAAGTAGGATTTTTGGGACCGAAAACAAAACCATCGATGCAGGAAAATCGCATATCGGCGGCGGCAAGGCTCGGCATTACCGTTGAAAGAATGCCGCGCCATATAGCCATAATAATGGACGGCAACGGCAGATGGGCGACACAGCGAGGTCTTCCGCGTTTTCAGGGACACAAGCAGGGCGCACGGACAGTAGAGAAGATTGTAGATTACTGTGTCGATTTGGGTCTGGAGTGTCTGACGCTTTACTCCTTCAGTATGCAGAACTGGAAACGGCCCAAATTAGAAGTTAGTTTCCTAATGCAGCTTTATACCCGTTATCTTGTCGGAATAAGAAAAACTCTCAAAGAACATAATGTAAGACTGGTTCATCTCGGCAGAACTGCAAAACTGCCGCCGAAACTTGTCAGGGAACTTCATAAAACCGTTGAAATAACGTCTAAATATACTGGGATGACGCTTGCCCTTGCCTTAAATTACGGCAGCCGTGAGGAAATTGTCGATGGCGTAAAAAAAATCTGTCTGGACTGTATCGATGGAAAATTAAATGCAGAACAAATTGATGAAAATATTATAAATAATAGTCTTTATACAGCCTCTCTGCCGGACCCGGATTTGCTGATAAGAACCTCAAATGAAAAAAGAATCAGCAATTTTCTTTTATGGCAGCTTTCTTATGCCGAATTTTATATAACCGAAGTTCTCTGGCCTGATTTTACTCCGCAGGATATCGACAAGGCTATAATAGAATATTCGAAGCGTGAAAGGCGTATAGGAGATATTAAACCGTCGGTAGTCTGAAATTTTAATTGGGACTTTCTGATGCTAAAATACAGATTAATATTCGGCACGTTGATGACGATTGTTTTCATCGCCCTGATTTTGTTTGATGGCAGGCTTGACGGCAGTTTGAGTTCGCAAAAACCGGATGCGCCGGTGCAGGCAACACTTCTTGCGGTTTTTTTGGTTATCTTGGCAATACCGGCAAATCTTGAATTATCCAAGCTTGTGAATTCCGCCGGGGCAAAAATATTTCTGCCCATTACAATCACAGGAAGTATTTTACTTTCCACGGTCTGGTATTGGTCTCAGTTTTTTGCCGACAAGAATCGAACCGCCGCTTTGGGTTTTGCCTTTGTTGTTTGTTTAAGCGTTCTTGCGATTTTTTTATGGCAGGGTATCAAATATGCGGCCGTTGGCGCGTTTGCAAACTGCGGCGCAAATCTGCTTACATTAGTTTATCTTGGTGCGCTGACAAGTTTTGTTATCGCCTTGAGAATTGATTTTGGTCCGATTGCGTTTTTAATGTATATTTTTGTCGTAAAGTGTGCAGATATAGGGGCTTATACGATAGGCCGAATTTTTGGAAAACATAAATTTTCGCCTGTAATAAGCCCTAAAAAGACGTGGGAAGGTATGGCCGGCGCGGTAGTTTTTGCCGTGGCTGTATCCTCGATAATTGCTAAAGTGTTTGATATAATGTCTCTTATGGGAGCGATATTATTTGGCGTGATTTTCGCCTTTCTGGGTCAGCTTGGCGATTTGGCTGAATCAATGTTAAAGCGCGCGGCAGAGCAGAAAGATTCGTCGAATTCAGTGCCGGGCTTTGGCGGAGTGCTGGATGTAATTGACTCTCCGCTTGCGACGGGCGTTTTCGCGTATTTATTTTTTATGCTGATTAAATAGCGGTTTTATGGAGCAAACAATACAAATTGAATCTGCGGGTAATCGGCTGGAGCTTTTCGGGCTCGGCGATGAACACTTAAGGATATTACGCGCCCGCTGCAGCGTTAAAATAACCGCCAGGGACAGCGAAATTGTCCTTCAGGGAGGCGATGAGGATGTCAGCAAGGCCGCGAAAGTTATCGAGCTGATGCAAAAGCACCTGGTAAGATTCGGCAAACTGAACGCCAATGACGTAATCGGCCTGATAAGTAAAATTGAGGTTAGTATTGAACCTGATGCAGGTTTCGGTATTTTGGTCTATTCTCCGAAAAAAATAATAAAGCCGTTTACTCGCGGCCAGAGACGTTATATAGAAGCGATGCAGAATTATGATTTGACTTTCTGCACGGGGCCTGCCGGCACGGGCAAAACGTATCTTGCTGTTGCTGTTGCCGTCTCGATGTTAAGAAAAAAACAGATACGAAAGATTGTTCTGGCTCGTCCCGCGGTCGAGGCGGGCGAAAAGCTCGGCTTTCTGCCCGGTGACCTGCAGGCGAAGGTCAATCCGTATTTGAGGCCGCTGTTCGACAGTCTTGAAGATATGATGGAGTTTTCACAGATGCGCAAGCTGATGGAGATGGATATTATAGAAGTAGTCCCGCTTGCGTTTATGCGGGGCAGGACCCTAAACGAAGCGTGTATTATCTGCGATGAGGCTCAGAATACTTTGCCGTCTCAGATGCTGATGTTTTTAACGAGAATGGGCAGGGGCTCACGGATGATTATCACGGGCGATATTACCCAGGTTGACCTTGAAAGGGGACAGAAAAGCGGTATGCTCGATGCTATGGAGACTCTTGCCGGAACTGTTGGAATATCTCTAATAGGTCTTGATGATACCGATATTGTAAGGCATAATCTTGTGCAGAATATCGTTGTGGCTTATGAAGCGAAAAAGAAGAAACAGGCCTGATAGTCTATGGGAATATTTAAAAGAAATATAAATCCCCGCCGCAAACAGCTCAAGGAAAACCTCGCGGCTGAAAGATTCGCCAAGCTAAGCGAATTTATCAACAGCGGCATTCCCTGGTCCATTCTGATACTTATTGGTTTTATCGCGGTATGTTCTTTTCTTTTAAGTATTGTCGTCGGTCAGGACAAACTCGGTTTCTATTTGTGGTATCAGACAGTTTCGGTTGTTTTTATTACTGCCGGTATCGGCATTGCAATGGCGGTATATGTTTATCATTATAATCGCAAAATAGTCAAAAATCCTTTAAGGGCTGTTGTACTATGCAGCTTGTTTATTTTGCTGCTGGCTCTTACGAAGTCCGGGTTCTTTTTCCAAAATCATATTTATCTGGCTGTGGCCAGTTCGATAATCTGTGCGATAGTTCTGACTATTGTTTATGACCAGCGGTTTGCAATCGGAATGAGTCTTTTTTTTGCCTCGCTTGTCTGTTTTGCCGCCGGTCGCCAGACCGATTTCGCACTTTTTCTGGCAATGGCTGCCGGAATACTTACGAGCTGCTTTCTGCTGAAGGAAATAAGAACCCGCATAAAACTTCTTGAGGTCGGCGTTTTTGCCGGTGCGGCGGTTTTTATAGTCAGTTTTGCTGCGGGTCTTTTCGAGAAAGGATTCTCCGGTTCACTGTTTGTTTTTTCCGGCAGAATAGCGGCTGTAACGATTTTTGTGGGAATAATTATCCAGGCTTTTTTGCCTTTGATAGAGAAAATTTTTCATGTTGCGACCAGTATGACCCTGCTGGATTACAGCGATGCCAATCAGCCGCTGCTGAAAAAACTTGCGATGGAGGCTCCTGGGACATTCAGCCATAGTTTGCTTATAGGCTCGATAGCCCAGACGGCGGCAGAAACTATCGGGGCGAACGGTCTTTTGTGCAGAGTCGGCGCTTATTATCACGACATCGGCAAAATCGGGAAACCCTATTATTTTATCGAAAATCAGATGGGCACGGCAAGCCGTCACGAACAGCTTTCGCCGGCTATGAGTCAGTTGATAATCGCCGGCCATGTCAAGGACGGCATCGAGATGGCTAAGGAATACAGACTGCCTGCCGTGATAATGCAGTTTATCGAAACTCATCACGGCACGACGCTAATAGAGTATTTTTACGAGGAAGCAAGAAAGAAAACCAACGGTAACGTTGCACCGCCGTCGGAAGTCGAATTCAGATACCCCGGCCCGCGGCCGCAGATGAAAGAGGCCGCGATAGTAATGCTTGCCGATACGGTGGAAGGAGCGGTGCGTGCTCTTACAGAAATAACACCGACGAAAATAGAAACGGTAGTTCACAATATGGCTGTGAAACGCCTGCAGGATGGTCAGTTTGACGACTGCGACCTTACGCTTCGTGAGCTGAGCCGGATAGAAGATTCGCTCTCGAAAAGTCTTGCGGCTCATTATCACGGCCGAATTGCATATCCGAAACCTGCGGAAGAAGAGCAAACCTCTGAGAATGGGAAAGAAAACGTCTAAAAAAAACGCTGGGTCTGATATCGCAGTTAATATAGATATAGGCTGTGATATTGTTCGTTTTAATCATCGCAGGATGGTTAAAATGGCGCAAGGGGTTGCCGAAAAATTCGGGGTCAAAAAGGCACAGATAAATCTTTTTGTTACTGGTAATGAGGAAATAATCAGGATAAATAGAAAGTTTCTCAGGAAGAAAAATCCGACGGATTGTTTAAGTTTTGACCTTTCCGACAAAAGAGATGACATAAAAGTTTTTGATATTGTCGTAAACGCCCAAATGGCGCAGCGGCAGGCAAAGATAAGAAATCATAAACCTCAATCAGAACTTGCGCTTTATTTTCTTCACGGTCTTCTTCATAATCTCGGCTTTGACGATTCTACAGCGGGCAAGGCGGCAAAAATGCACAAAACCGAAGATGATATACTTAAAAAGTTCGGATACGGCGTTGTATATAGTCAGAAAAAGTAAATGCTTAAAAAAGACAAAGGTATATGTATTCGTACGACCGATTATTCTGAAAGCTCTCAGATACTTACCTTTTTTACCGCCCAGAACGGCAAATTGAGCGTAATAGCCAAAGGCGCGAAAAAGCCGAAATCTTCTTTTTCGGGACCGATTGAGCTTTGCACTGCCGGCGATATGGTTTTTTCTCTAAGAGACGGCGAAAAACTTGGAACGCTGACAGAGTTTAATCCGACTTTTTTCGGGTTTACTCTGCGCAAAAAACTTTTTGCACTTAATTGCGGATTTTTTGCCTGTGAGCTTTTGAATTTATTCACAAAAGAGCTTGACCCTCACCCGACAATGTTTAACGAAGCAGTATTGTTTTTACAAAGGCTCGAAGAAAGTCCTGATAATAAGATTCTGCCGTTTCTAATTCTTTTTCAGTTTGCACTTTTATCTGAAGCAGGCTCGAAACCTCTTTGTGATTGCTGCGTAAACTGCAAAAAGAAATTCGCCAATAACTGGCGAGAGTTTTTCTTCAGCTCATCTGGCAACGGCCTTGTCTGCCGGGACTGCGAATCCGCTTTTATCGACAAAAAGAAAATAAGCGGCGAATGTGCCAAATGTTTAAATCAATCGGCAAAGATTTCAAACTGTGATAATAAAGTGCTTGTTGAGATGCAGAATCTTTTGATTGAATATATAACGCATATTCTCGAAAGGCCGATGAGAACAGCACCGATGATTTTAAAACTTATGAACGTCTTAAAATAATTATATCAGCTTTTGGGGGTCTTCTAATAATTTTCCCACACAACTTAAAAATTGTGCCGCTTCCGCGCCGTTGGCTACCTTGTGGTCGACGGCAAGCGTCATTTTCATAAATTTGCGAACAACTATTTTGTCTTTTTCTATAACGCAAGTATCTGATATTTTCCCAATACCGAGGATGCTGCACTGGCCCGGCACAACGATAGGAATGAATGAATCTATGCCCATCGCACCGAGATTGCTTACGGTTATGCAGCCGCCTTCAAGGTCGGCAGGCGCAAGTTTTCCCGCCCCGGCGCGCTCGATAAGAGCAGCACTGTATTGTGCGATTTGAGCGAGATTTTTTTTATCGGCGTTTTTCACAACTGCCGTAACAGATGCTCCTTTTACAAGCAAAGAAAGACCTATATTGATTGAATCGGCAAGCTGGATTGAGTCGCCCTCGAGACGGCCTGTCATAATCGGCCATTGTGCCAATCCAAGAGACAAGGCTCTCATTATAAAATCGTTGAATGATGTTTTGATATTGGATGATTTATTAAATTTTTCGCGAAATACGACCAGTTCAGTCGCATCGACGGTGATATTTAGATAAAAGCAGGGGATTTCGCGTTTTGACCGGAGCATTTTTTCAGCGGTCATTTTCGCCAAGTTGCTTAATGGCACTTTTTGGCCAAGTTTGTAGCCGATTTGGTCCTGTGCGGCGGCGTTGATGTCTGCAGAGGTTATTTTGCCTGCCGGTGTTTTTTCCGGCGGCGGGGCTTCGGTCGTTTTTTTGTTGACGATTTTCTTTGTTCCGCCTTCGCCAAGGCTATGGCGGACAGGGTAGATTTTCTCGTTTTCTTCGCCGAGTATTAAAAGAATATCTCCGACCGACAGGGCCTGGCCTTCCTTCACAAGGATTTCCCTGACGAAACCTTCTTCGGGGGATTCCATCTGGACCGTTGCCTTATCGGTTTCGATTTCGAACAGGAAATCCCCTTTTTTGACTTTCTGACCGACTTTGACCAGACAACTTACGACAATCCCTTCTTCCATCGTCTGGCCGAGTTGCGGCAGCTTGATTTCTTTTGGCATATTTGTTTCCTGTTTTTTAATGAAACCCAAGAAAATACTTTAATAAAAGCATATTGTCAACCCCGCACCTTCCTTAATTCCATATAATTAAATATTTTGAAGGTGCGGGGTCAATACTTGAAAATTCATTGCCGATTAGGTAGTGTATGGAACAGGGAAAATTATGGGTCAGAAGAAAATAGATATAGAGCAGGTAAGACAGGTTGCGAAACTCGCCAGGCTGGCTCTAAGCGATGCTGAAATCGTCCAGTTTGCCGTTCAGCTAAGCGCAATTCTCGAATACGTCGAAAAGCTTAATCAGCTTGATACGAGTAAGGTCGAGCCGCTGGCGCACTGTCTGCCGATAAATAATTGTTTAAGGACTGATGAGATAAAACAATCGCTTGGAACTGAAAAGACGCTAGCCAACGCACCGCAAAAAGATGAGCAATTCTTTCTCGTGCCGAAAATTCTGGAAGAACCGGGCGGATTATGAGCAAAGATATTCTAAAATTAACCTGCAGAGAACTTCGAGATTCAATCGCAAAAGGCGAGATAAAAAGCAGCGAGGCAGTCTCGGCAGTTTTTGAGCGGATAGAAAAATATGACGGCCAAATCGGAGCATATCTAAATACTTACAAAAATGATGCCCTGGGAAAAGCAAAAGAAGTTGATGGGAAAATCAGTAAGGGAAAATCTATCGGCGTTCTTGCAGGTGTTCCAATAGCTGTTAAAGATGTTCTATGCACAACATTCGGCACGACCACCTGTGGGTCTAAGATACTCGAAAATTTCCACTCGCCTTATAATGCGACCGTGATTGAAAAACTGCTTGCTGCCGATGCTGTCATAATCGGCAAAACAAATCTCGATGAGTTCGCGATGGGCTCGAGCACTGAAAATTCAGGTTTAAAGAAAACCGTAAATCCATGGGATAAAAGCAGAGTGCCGGGCGGAAGCAGCGGCGGCTCGGCTGCGGCGGTAGCGGCAAAAATGTGCTTTGCGGCATTGGGCAGCGATACAGGCGGCTCCATCAGGCAGCCGGCAAGTTTCTGCGGTATTACAGGATTAAAACCCACCTATGGCAGAGTCTCGCGATATGGTCTTGTAGCTTATGGTTCAAGTCTTGACCAGATTGGACCATTGACGGCAAGTGTTGGCGATTGTGCTTTATTGTTAAGCGTGATTGCCGGACACGATGAGAGGGATAGCACAAGTGTTGATGAAAAAATGGCGCCGGTATATGATTTTTCTGCCGAAATTGACGAGCCATTGAAAAATTTGAAAATAGCTGTTGTGCCGCAGTTATTTGAAGGGGCGGATAGCGAAGTTGTAAATGCTGTTAAAGGCGCAATTGATATTTACAAAAAACTTGGCGCTGAAATTATCGAAATAAAAATGCCGCATTTCGAATATGCAATAGCGGCGTATTACTTAATCGCTACCGCCGAGGCATCGAGCAATCTTGCCAGATACGACGGCGTGCATTACGGACACAGGACAAAAAATCCCGCTGATTATATTGAGGTATATACCAAATCTCGCAATGAAGCGTTTGGGCAGGAAGTCAAAAGGCGGATTATGCTCGGCACTTATGCGCTTTCAAGCGGCTATTATGACGCGTATTATCTAAAAGCGCTGAAAGTGCGAAACCTTATCCGCGGCGATTTTACTGCCGCGTTCCAAAAGGCTGACTGTGTCATAATGCCGACAAGCCCGACGACCGCTTTTAAAATTGGCGAAAAAACGGCAGACCCGCTGCAGATGTATCTATCCGATGTTTATACAATTGCGGTTAATCTTGCAGGTGTGCCGGCAATAAGTATTCCCTGCGGTTTTGATAAAAATAATCTGCCTATAGGATTGCAAATAATCGCATCGGCTTTTCAGGAAGAAAAGCTGTTGCGTATTGCGAGAATGTTTGAAAGTCAGACAGACTTCCATAAAAGAAGACCTGAACTATGACGAATATCGATTATAAAGTTATTGTCGGCCTGGAAATTCACGTTCAGCTTGCAACGCGGACAAAGATGTTCTGCGGCTGCGAGCTTATCTTTGCGGCAGAACCGAATAGCAGGGTTTGCCCGGTTTGCCTGGGTCTGCCGGGTGCGCTGCCGGTGATGAATAAACAGGCGGTGGAGTTTGCGATTCTTACCGCGTTGTCGCTTAACTGCAAAGTCGCGGAATTTACAAAATGGGACAGAAAAAGTTATTATTATCCCGATTTGCCGAAAAATTATCAGATTAGCCAGTATGATTTGCCGATCGGCTCAACCGGCTTTATTGAAATTCCTCTGCCGGACGGAAAAGTTAAAAAAATCCGAATAAGAAGAGTGCATCTTGAAGAAGATGCAGGCAAGAATATTCATTCTGAAGGCAATTTTTCGCAAGTTGACCTTAACAGGGCGGGAACACCACTGCTGGAGATTGTAACCGAGCCTGATATAAACAGTGCGGAAGAAGTAAGGCTGCTTGCAATTGAACTGCAAAGAATAGTGCGTTTCCTCGGTGTTTCTGAAGCGGATATGCAAAAGGGGCATATGCGTTTTGAGCCAAATGTTAATCTTCATATTAAAAAAGATAACAATGAATATAAAACGCCGATAACGGAAATAAAAAATCTTAACAGCTTCAAGGCTCTTGAAAAAAGTGTGGCATTCGAGGCGCAAAGACAACTTGCCGAGTTTCTCGACAGCGGCAAGGTGATGCAGAGCGGCAACAAAAAGACCTTGGGCTGGGATGATATACGGGAGGTTACCGTTTTGCAGAGAGAAAAGGAAGAGGCGCACGACTACAGATATTTTCCCGACCCTGATTTGGTGCCGGTTGTCGTAAACAAAAAATGGCTGGTGGAAATTAAAACTAAACTCTGTGAACTGCCGCTGACGATGCAGAACCGTTTTGTCAGCGAATATGGTTTAAGCGATTATGATGCCGGCGTATTGACAGCAGACAAGGCGGCAGCGGAGTTTTTTGATAATACTGTAAAAGCCGGCGGAGATGCGAAAAGAATTTGTAACCTCGTCACGCAAACAGGCTTGAAAATCGCCAATGAAAAGAACTGCAAAGTATCGCAACTTGGAATAAGTCCGCAGAAACTTGCTGAGCTTGCTAAAATGGTTGAGGCAGGGCAGATAAGCGCTACCGCTTCGGTTACAATATTTGAAAAGATGACGCAAAGCGAGAGTGCCCCGCAGCAGATTGCAGAAAGTTTGAACCTGCTGCAGAAAAGCGATGAAGGCGAACTTGAAAAAATCGTCGATGAGGTAATAGCGGCAAATCCACAGGCCGTTGAGGATGCCAAAAGCGGCGATAAAAAAAGCAAAAAAGCGAACGGCTTTTTAATGGGGCAGGTAATGCAAAAAACCAAAGGCACAGCCAATCCGCAGGTAGTCGCGAAAATTTTAAGCTCGAAATTAAACAAAGGAATCTAAATGGCACAGCAGGAAGAGGTTTTAGTTGTCGAAAGAAAAGTCTTTGAAGGAGTCGGGACATTCCAGGGTCTGCAATTTGATGTGGACAAGTATATCCAAAGGCTTTTTGTTGCGGGCGTTCCGCGTTTTATGCTGCGTTCGGAAGCTGAAAAAGACCCGTCTTACAAGCAGCTTATACCTTATGTAATTATGAGCCATAACGGCAAATACCTTAATTATGTCAGAGGTTCGCGTGCAGGCGAAAAGAGGCTTGTAGATAAAAGGTCTATCGGCATAGGCGGTCATATAAATCCGATTGACTGGACGCTGTTTAGTGTGGACGCTCACAAAATTTATCGTGAGGCGGTTAAAAGAGAAGTAGCTGAAGAGGTTTCGGTGGATACTGCCTATACTGATAAAATCGTTGCTCTTCTTAATGACGAATCCAACGAGGTCGGCAGTGTTCATCTCGGCATAGTTCACTTTTGGACTCTGGCCGAGCCGAAAGTCAGTAAAAAAGAGCAGATGATTACACAAATGACCTTTATGACGCCGACAGAATTGCAGCAGGTTAAAGATACAATGGAAACCTGGTCGCAATTGTGTTTAAGCGGTCTTGACGAAATGGCAAAACGAAAAAAATCAGCTTGAGAAAATCTCGTTTGAAATGTCGGAACCGACATTTTTTTCGTAATAATGTTCGATTGCCTTTCGGCTGTCAGCCTGAAAATTTTCCATCGAATTAAAAATTCCCATCTTGGCGAGGAACAGGATTGCAATGCACGCTGCTGTATTTGCGAGCGAACCTTTCAACGGCGATAATTTTTCAACGAGCCCCGGCTCCGGACGGGCAATTTTTAGTTTCTGGGCTTTATGGTGCTGACGCACAGAATGGGCAAGAGTATCGATTGTCTGAATATTAGCCTGCTTTAATAAATCAAGCTGATGCGGTCTTGACTTGAGAAGTGATAACGCCAGGTGCACTTTACCGATGGAAGAAAATCGTTTCTGGCATCTGGGGCAGTTAACAATATGGTTCTGAACCCATACCGCGTCAAAACTTAAGTAACTGCTGATAATTTTATTCAGCCGGCCTCTTATGTCCTTACAGTTTGTTGTTTCTTTATTTTTCATTTTAGTATTCTTCTTTATTCATCCATACCGCTAATAATTGTATCGCTTTATGCCTATAGACTCTTGCGCTTGTTTCGGCTATTCCGAGTATCTTTGCCGTCTCTGCATACGAAAATTCAGCCAAATCATGCAGAGTAACGACCTGGCGCAAATGTTCAGGTAATCTGGCAATGTTATATCGAAGCTGCTGCTGTAAATGACTCGAATCCAAATCATTTGCCGTCGTTTCAGTTTGCTTAACGGCGGCAACATCGGGCAGATTTTTTCGTTCGATAATCCGCCGTCTAAGTATTGAGATTGCTGTATTGCTCGTTGAGCGGAAAAGATATGCCTTGATGCTGCGAGGCTTGATGCCGTTTTCATAATGAGCGAGATGCAAGAAAGTATCCTGATATGCGTCGCAGACATCCTGTTCATTGCCGAGTATCCGCCATAACATCGTAATCAATTCGGGACCGCAAGACTGCATCGCACCCAGCACCCATTTCTGAGACGCAACCAACGGCTCCGGCAGGGCGAAATCCCATAACAGCCTGTAGCTTTCCGCCTTACTTAACATCGATGTTCTCTGCGAAAAAGACGCATACCATACCTTTATGTTATCTAAAATCTTAAGAAAATTCAAAAAAAGTTCGATTTTTCAGCTAACATTTTAAATAAATATGCGTCTATCCTTCAGAAAACCATATAATTGTGGAAAATTGCGAAATAATGAACACAAAAAAGACAAATAAAGACCCTAAAAATCCCCAAAATAAAGCACAGGATGTTACAGCTTTGGTTGACAATTTTCTTGCAGAGGCGATGAATGCCGGCGCCAGCGATATTCACTTTGAGCCGACAGAAAATGAGATGGTTGTTAAGTATCGGCTTGATGGCGTTCTCAAAACGGTCGAAAAAATGCCGAAACTTCTGTCGGAAAATATTATCGCAAGATTAAAAGTGCTGGGTAATCTTTTGACCTATCGAACCGATATTCCGCAGGAAGGCCGAATTGAAACAGCCGGACATAACAATCAGGGAGTTCTTGATGAAAGACTTGCTGTTTTTCCCACGATACACGGCCAAAGGGCTGTTGTGAGAATTTTTTATCAGCGCAAAAATCTGACTGAACTGGAGCAATTGGGCTTTTCAGAATCAATATACAAAACACTCAAAAGTATTGCTTTTAAAAATCAGGGATTGCTTCTGCTGACCGGGCCTGCGGGCAGCGGGAAAAGTACCACACTAGCCGCCATCCTGCGAAATATTTTGAAAAATTTTCCCGGTAAAAGTATTGTAACGCTCGAGGACCCTGTTGAGATAAGAATTGAAGGTGTTACGCAGGTGCAGATTACACCTTTTGGCGAAATGACTTTTCCGACAGCCTTGAGGTCTCTGTTAAGACAGGACCCGCAGGTATTGATGATTGGCGAAATACGCGATGCAGAAACGGCGAAAATCGCCGTTGAAGCTGCGCTCACAGGGCATTTTCTGATGAGTACTATGCACAGCGGAACACCTGCGGCGGGTTTCCTGAGACTGCTCGAGATGGGTATCGAACCTTATCAGGTAACATCGAGTGTAGCGGCGATTTTAAATCAGAGACTTGTCAGAAAACTCTGCGATAAGTGCAGGAAACAAAATGAAAAAACAGGATTTTTTGAAGCCGTCGGATGCAGCAATTGCCTGGATGCCGGCTACAAAGGCAGGGCTTTGATTGCGGAAATCGTCGAACTTGACGGTGAGCTTAGAAAAGCAATCGCCCAAAAGACCGACCTCGAAGAACTCCAGGCACTGCTTAAAAGGACGGGACATACGAATATGCTTACCGACGGCAAACGACTTGTCAGTCAGGGTATTACTACCGTTGATGAGTTGAACAAGGTTTGCGGCATATTAGAGTCTGAATAAATGATTGGGAGATAAAAATGGCAATATTTGAATATAACGCGCTTACATCGACAGACAGATTAATGAAGGGAACTGTCGAGGCAGCTTCGCCGCAGGAAGCCGCCGAACTTCTCAAAGAGATGAAGCTTAGTGTTAATTTGCTCGAGAAGGCTAAACCTGAAAGGTCCAAAACAGCTATTGGAAGAAATGAGTTTTTGCTTTTTAATCAGCAGCTCGCGTCAATCACAAAGGCCGGTATTCCCCTGGAAAGAGGCCTGCGTGAACTTTCGGCGGACATCGGCTCAAGAAAAATGCGAAAACTTGTTACCGATATCGCAGACGACCTTGAAGGCGGGATGAGTATCGAAAAGGCATTTGAGAAAAGACAAAAACATTTTCCGCCTCTTTACGGAAGAATTTTAAAAGCAGGCGTGGAGACCGGCAGATTGAGCCAGATGCTGACGGACCTAAACAGGCATATCGAGATGTCTAATCAGACCAGAAAGATTATCTTCGAAGCAACGGCCTATCCGGCTGTGATTCTTACAATGGCGGCCGTTATAATCAGTTTTGTGTATATAATGATTATTCCAAAGTTTGTAACTGTGCTTAAAGAAATGACCGGCGGCGAACTTCCGCAACTGACGCTGCTTATGTTTAGTATAGCCCAGAATATTATACCATTCTGGATTAGTATCGGCGCTCTGGTTGCCGGTGCGATTATTTTAAATACGCTGCTTTCAGCAACATCGGCGGGCAGAAGATTCAAAGAGTCATTTTTGCTCAATATCCCGATAATCGGCAGATTGCATCATAGCAGTATTCTGGCCAAAATGGCTGAATCAATGGCCGTAATGATTGCGGCGGGGGCCGATATGCCGAATTGTCTCAGGTTAAGCGCAGATGCAAGCGGCAGTGAAAAGCTTATTTATGAAGCCGCCTTTCTCGCCGAGCAGATAGAAAATGGGACAAATATTATGCAGGCAGGGCAGTTCTGCGGGGTAATACCGAAACTTTTCCTCTACTCTGTCCAGTTGGGTTCACAGCGAAACGAACTTGAAGATAATCTGCACAGTCTGGCACAGATGTATATCGAACAAGTCAGATGCAGCCAGGCAAGACTGCAGGCGGCCCTATTGCCCGTAATGCTGATTTTAGTCGGCGGGTTTATAGGTATAACGGTTTTTTCAATTTTCCTGCCGATGATAAAAATAATTACGTCTCTGATGTGAGATTAAAAAAATGCTGCTGGCGATAACAATATTTGTGTTAATTTTATATGTTTTTCTGGGATTCAAAACGCCCCGATTTGCTATTATTACCCTGCCTGTTGTCGTGGTGTCAATTCCGTTCATATTTGCAGCGAACAACGAGTTGTTAGCGCCGGTAATAGTATCGCTGTGTATTTTTCCTGCTACCCTTATTTCAATATTATTTATGCGGCATGAAATTGATGTTGTTCCCTGGCCGAAAAACTGGGCTAAAGCGATACTGGTAATTCTTATATGCATCATTTTACTGGCGGCATTTTCCATAACGGTCTCTTCACTGCTTGGCGTGTATATAGGGATGTTTATGGGGTTTGTGTTCCTTTATTTTGTAGGGGCCTCCTTTACACAGCGAAATGCCACTATTGCTTTTGTTATCTCAACCATAGGCGCAAGTATCAGGCAGAATCTGCCGCTGCCGATGGCCCTGCAGTCTGCATCAGAAAATATCAAACATAAACACTCGCAGATTTTACGGCAGATTTCAAAATGGCTGGTTCAGGGTTATTCGCTCAGCGAATCAGTCAAACGCGGCTTTGGCGGATGTCCTGCAAGGATAACGGCTCTGATAATAGCTGGAGAAAAAACAGGCCAGATGCCGCAGGTTATGCAGGCAATTGAAAAAGACCTGCTGCAGAAAGCCGATGATAGCAGAAGAACAAAACCTGTATACCCTGCCGCCTATTTTCTTATTGTATTAGTCGTTATGTCGTTAATCACGATGGGGCTTGTAGTAGGTATAATACCTAAATTTTACGAAATTATACACGACGTTACCAGGGGGGATATTCCAAAATCCACAAAGATTCTTGTAGCCATTGCAGATGCTGTTGTTTTCAAATATGGATGGTTAAGCACTATAGTCATTGGAATTATTTTTTTGGCTGCTGTTATTTACATCAAGGTCAGGTTTCGGCCTCGCCGGCCCCAAAAACCGCTGATGCTTTCACGCATTGGGGATTTTATCAAATGGCATCTGCCGATTCTGCACTGGTTTGAAAATAATTATTCTACTTTGCAGGTTGTGGAGGTATTAAAAATATCTCTCAATGCTGGCTGCACCGTCAATAATGCTGTCGCCAATACAATCAATCTTGATGTCAATTATTTCTTCAGAAAAAAACTTCAAAAATGGCTCAGGCAGATTGAGGCAGGGGACAATATTGCCGACGCCGCAAGGCGGTGCGGACTGGCAAATTCGCTTTCCTGGGCTTTTGCCCAGCAGGAAAATCCGGAAAATACTTTGCCTGTCCTGGAAATGCTCGAATCGGTCTGGCGCTCGAATTACAGCTATAGGGTAAATCTCGCCAGATTTATATTACTGCCTTCGACAACAATATGTCTTGGGGCAATGGTTGGCTTCGTAGCCTATGCAGTCTTTTCTGCAATAGTGGCAATTCTTGTGCAATATGCGAATTTCGTATGAACAAAAGAAACAAACATAACGGTTTTCTGCTGACAGAGTTAATTGTTGCTCTGACTGTTCTGGTGATTATTTTAAGCTGTCTGGCAATGGCGTTGAAGGTTTTCAGGAATATTAATCAATATCAGTTAACCAGACAGCGGTGCATTTCAGCGGCACAGGCTCAGCTCGACTGCATTGCGGTTACAGGTAAAGCGATTGATGATGAAGATTTTAAAAGATTATGGCCTAAAATGAGCATTGAAATCAAACAGTCGGATGGAATTGACCAATGGCAGGGTCTGAAACTTGTTAATGTCAGGGCAACTGTCAAAGACATAAATAAGGATATTACTGTTGAACTGGCGAGATACTTTGCACCGAAGGGAGAAAGCTGGAAATGAGAAAGGCTTTTTCATTAGTGGAATGTGTTACAATAATAGCGGTTATTGCGGTTATATCGATACCGCTATCCCGGCTGTTTAAAGTTATGATATACGATATACCCAAATCCTGCAAACTTGTTGAATCCAATACCAGTATTCTCGATGTTCTGAAACATATAAGAAAAGATATTAATTCAGCCAAGGGCTTTCCTCAGTCGTTTCAGGAATATTCGACAGACGCGAACAGTCTTTTAATTGAGCAGCAGGGAAGTGTGATTTGTTACCTGCTGCAGGATGGAAAAATATCGAGGATTGTAATTGGTGATGCAAAAGAAAAAATCACCTGGCAAATCCCGAACGGCAAAATCGAATGGCGGGTTTGGCGCAAAAATGGCGAAGGTTTCGCCGTAGAAGTAAAAAAATGTGTGGAGTTAAAAAGCTATAATCGTGCGGATAAGAAAATGGAAAATGCTTATGTATATTTTGCAGGTGCTTATAAGGAGGCAAAAAATTGAGAAGGGGTTTTGTATTATTGATTGTTATTATGATACTTATCTTTATGAGCACGGTGTTGTTTGTTCTTACCGAGGTATCAAACAAAATTACGTTTCAGACTAATAGGGTTTTTCTTGAAACGGTCGAACAGAATATGATTTCCAGCGGTATAGCCTGGACGGAATACAATGTTGAGAATGGAAATAAAAATATTGTAAGGGAAATTCAGCTTGATACGGCCGGTATTGGTACAAGAAATTCGCAATTGGCCGTAACAATAGAAAAGATTGCTCGCAAACAAACAGAGATTGCTGTAAATACATCCTGTGGTTTTGGCAGCCAGAGCTTTAAACATAATAAAAAATACATCGTGCCGCAGAGGCAGTAAAATGGACGTAACTTCCTTGTAAATAAGGAGTTATTAGTCATTTTTATTTTAATCTTGCAAAATCTCGTTAAATCCTTATACTTACCGCTCTTTATTGAATTGGAGCTAAAGACTTATGTCACGAGTTTGTTATTTTTTAGGTAAAAAAACGACAGCCGGCAACAGTATTGCCCGTCGCGGCAAGGCTAAATATCTCGGCGGCGTCGGTGTAAAAACCACCGGCATAACAAAGAGGAAATTCAAGCCGAACATTCAGAAGGTCCGTGCCGTTATTGACGGCAGGGTCTGCAGGATAAAAGTCTCGGCAAAGGCAATCAAAATGGGACTTGTTCAAAAGCCGTTAAAAAGGGATTACAAAAAAGCGGCTTCGACAGGCTCACCACAAGCCGAGTAGCTAATCCCGGATTTCCTTGAGATGCTCCACCTCAGGATTCGTAAGCGCTCTGTAACAGCCAACACTAAGACGATGTAAGGAAATTTTCCCTATCTGCGTTCTCTTCAGCGAAGTTACTTTATAGCCCACTTTTGCCATTATTCTTCGAATTTCCCTGTTAAGACTCTGCGTGATTTTTATCTCAAGCAGACTTTCAGCATAGTGAGCTTTTAGGATTTTTACCTTTGCAGGCTGTATCCTGCCGTCTGAGAGCCAGATGCCCTTTTTCAGCTTTTCAACCGCTTCCTGCGTAATTTTACCTTTAACGCCAACGACGTATATTTTGGCAAGCTGATGTCTCGGATGCGTCAGTTTATCGCAAATCGCGGTATCATTGGTCAGGATTATCGCCCCGCTCGTTTCAGTGTCAAGTCTGCCGACGCAGAAAATTCTTTCCTTGCAGTCAATTAAATCTATCGCTTTTCTCCTGTTGTCGGGGTCGTAATTAGTGCATAGAACGCCTTTGGGTTTATTCAGCAGGAAGTAAACCTTTTTTTCCGGCCGCAGTCGCCGGCCCGCAACCGTTATAATATCGGTTTCTCTGTCGGCAAAAACGGGCAGCGTATCAACGATTTTGCCGTTGACGCTGACAAAGCCGCTGAGGATAAGCTGCTCGCAGTTTCGGCGGGAATCGATGCCCGCGGCGGCAAGTATCTTCTGTAATCTTTCTTTTGGCATAGTTAAACTTTAAAAAGGATTTAATCTAACTATACAGTTTAAAAACTACTTACGCCACAAAGACTTTGAGAATTTGGGTAAGTTTTTAGTTGACTAAAGGCCTGTCTTTGACGATAATTACGTTATGCTGTCGGTGCATAAGTGCCGAAATTAACTGATTTTAATATCCGTTTCAGGAGATTTTAGATGGCTGTTGCTCGTCAGGGTCAAAGCAATACAACGCTTTATACTGTTATCACATTTGTCGCTTTATTTGTTATCGCTGCGACTCTCGCCGTGATATTTTACCTTAAGTCGGAAGACTGGCGGGACCAATATACGAAAAGTCAACAGGAGACATCTGAACTCGCTTCACAAAACCAGGTGCGAAACATCGGTACGCTTGTCGGCCAGAAAGACAGAGGCCAGAGCAGGCTCGGCCAGCTCCTCGGATATATTGACCAGTTGTATATAATGTTTGGCGGCGGTCAGTCGGGCGAAACGAGCGCGGAAGTGAAAATGACCGAGATGCAGACAAAATACAACGATATTCTGGCGAAATTGCCGAAGGATTTGACGCTTTCTTCTGAGGCTAATCAAATAGGTGCTCTTCAGCTGCTTGAAACTTACGACACCAAGCTGAAACAAAAACAGGAACTTGCCGACCAGTTAGGCTCGCAGCTTGATGAGTTGAATAAAAAATATGACCTTACAAAACAGGAGTCTGCCAAGAGAGAGGAAGAATTGCGGACACAAATACGTGCCGAGCAGAAAAAGGCCGATGATATTCAGCAAAGCTGCAGTCGGCTGGACAAAAAAGGCGATGAGCAGCTGCAGTCGCTTAAGCAGCAGGCGAATGATGCCGTAGAGGAAAAGAATAAAACAAAACAGGAGCTGCTGGCAGTGATGAGTAAACTAAGCGTTGCGGAAAACAAGTTTCAGGAATCTCTGGACAAGCAGCGCAAGCTGGAAGATATGCTGCTCAAACCCAGACCAATGGAAGATGTAGCGGCGTATCAGCCTGACGGTCATATTATTGGTATTGATATTTCCTCGAATATTGTTTTTATAGATATCGGCAGAGACGACAAGGTTTATCCGGGTATGACATTTTCCGTTTATGACAAAAGCGCGTCTATTCCTACCGATGGTTCAAGCAAGGCTGAAGTCGAAGTTTTCAATGTCGACAAAAATACCTCCATCGCAAGGATAAACAAATCGAGCAAAAAGAATCCTATTATCGAAGGCGATGTAATTGTAAACCTTATCTGGGACAGCAAGGCTGTCAACAGGTTTGTTGTCGCGGGAGAGTTTGATTTCAACGGCGACGGGGATATTGACTCGGACGGTGCCGCAAAAATCAAAGAGCTTATCGAAAACTGGGGCGGAAAGGTCGAAGATGCCGTAACAATCGATACTGACTTTGTTGTGCTTGGTGCTGTGCCGCAGGCAAATAAAAAACCGACACTTGATGAGATACAAGCCGACCCTATGGCCACGGAGAAATATGAAGCATCCGTCAAGGCTTCGGAGCGGTATCAGGAAGTCAAGAACCAGGCGAAAGACTTTTCCATTCCTGTCTTCAATACCAAAAGATTTCTGAACTTCGTTGGTTACGGAAGTCTGGCCTCCGGTAAAAAAGCGAAGTGATTATATTTGCTCAGGTTCGATGCCGATAGAGGCTATATAGATTTCACCTGTATATTCCGCCGAACCGGCATTTGTAAATCCCTTCTTTGCCGCAGCGAATGTAACTGTCGCCTTTGCTTTTATTGCTGTGCCGAGAGGACAGCCTGTATCACAATCGAGGCCGGATGGAATATCAACAGCTACAATCGGTTTTTTAAGAGTATTTACCGCGTTAATGAGTTTGTCAAATCCGCCGCTGAGTGTGCCTGATAACCCTGTGCCAAAAATCGCGTCCACAATTAAATCACAATTCCCCGCAAAATTTTTAACGGCTTTTTCAATATCCGTCAGCTCAAGCTCTTTAATCAGGATACCCATATTGCGGGCAATTCTGTAATTTATTTCAGCATCGCCTTTTATTTTTGAACCTTGACCGCAGAGAGCTATTTTAACAGTAAAGCCGGCATTCTTTAGATGCCTTGCGATTACAAATCCATCGCCGCCGTTATTGCCTGTGCCGCAGAAAACACAAACTTTTGTGCCATTGCATTTTTTCAGCTCCGCAAAGACAACTTCTGCACAGCCCCGGCCTGCGTTTTCCATCAGCACAACGCCCGGCACGCCGGCGGTATTTATCGCCCATGCGTCGAAATCGCGAACCTGCTGCCTTGTTAAAATCAAATCGTTCTTTCGGTCGAATTTTCTTACCATAATCAACGATTATAACCTTTCCTTGCGGAGCGTCAACTTGTCCCTAAGGGATTGATTGTTGATTATTGCAGGCTATCAGGTACTATAGTGAGCATATGAATCCCGTTAGACCTAATTGGTTTTATATGCTATATTTTAGTGTTCAAAAAGACAGACACATTTTATACTGGTTGCGTAAATTGAAAAAAGGTCTAACGGGATGAATATTTTATTGACAAACGACGATGGAATTCAAGCCCCCGGCATAGCAGCGGCTTATAAGGAACTGATAAAGCTGGGTAATGTAACTGTCGTCGCACCTTCGGACAGGATGAGCGGCGCAGGACACAGCATCACCGTTTTTGAGCCGCTGGCCTGTGAAAAGGTTGAGATAGAAAATCAGTTTAGCGGCTACAGCGTCAGCGGTTCGCCCGCAGACTGCGTCAAACTCGCGATTATGGAGTTGTGTCCCCAAAAACCGGACATTGTCGTAAGCGGCATCAATAACGGCGCGAATGTCGGTATTAACGTATATTATTCCGGCACGGTTGCCGCTGCGATGGAAGCGGCCTTTTATCGTATTCCTGCAATTGCTCTTAGTTGTGCGCACGAAGAAGAAATGGATTTCAATATTGCCGCAAAATATTGTGTTGAGGTTATAAATAAAATAGGAATGCACAGCTTATCGGGAGTGATTAATATAAATATCCCGCGGCTTTCAGTTGGAAAGCCGAAAGGAATCAAGGTTGTGCCGCAGTCCACGATGGGCTTTGAGGAGTATTTTGTAAAAAACAAAAACGATACCGGACAGATGCTTTATCAGCTTGCGGGCGGAGACCATCGGGATACGAATATACCTTCGGATACACTTGTGCTGGCGGACGGCTTTATTACCGTTACCGCTCTCGGATTCGATATGACGGATTATAAAAATATGGAAAAACTTCATCAGATAAAATGGTGATTTAAAGGGAAATTTTATGGCCTCAAAAAAACAATCGCAAATCTGTATTATAACCATTACCGGCAAAGACCGCGTCGGCATCATTGCAAACATCGCAAACGTGATGGCAAAAGCCAATATCAATATTGTTGACGTCAACCAGAAAATTATGGAAAACTATTTCGTTATGACTATGGCAGTTGACATCGCCAAGTCAGCAATCAGCATCCCGCAGATTCACAAGCACCTTGACAAAATAGCGGACCAGATGAAACTGAAAATCACTTTTCAGGACGAAATAATCTTCAAAATGATGCACCGCGTTTAGGAAACTGCCCAGAGAAAAAGCCGCAAAAACCTGAAAATATTGCGTGCTTTTTATGTTTTTGTAATTTATTATTTAATTATTGGGATGGTATTGAAAAGATAATATGTCCGATAGTATAAATGACGAGGAAAGGATTTTTGAGCTGAAAATGGCAAACGAAAAGGACAAATCTGAAAAAAAATCTGCCGAGAAGCGCAGCGGAGAATACCGCCGAAAATTTTCGTTCGGCTATAAAGGTCCTGAACGCCGCAGCGGCTCTGATAGAAGAGAAAAAGACAAGCCGTAAGACTGAAAATCATTGCTGGTTAAAAGGCCAAAAGTGTCAGTTCTTAAATTCAGCGACAAGGAATGTATGGTCACTGGGTTTTTCGAGTGTCCGCGGTTTTTTATCAATGCAGCAATTCGTGCAGGCCTTTGCCATTGGCTCTGTGCCCATTATATAATCTAATCGCCAGCCGCGATTCCTCTTAAAGCCATTTGGTTCGCGGTAGTCCCAGAAAGTAAACTGCCCTGTATCGGTGCAGTGTTTTCTGAAAAGGTCGGCAAACCCCCAATCTATAAATTTTTTCAGGTTTTCACTAAGCTGCCGATTAAAACAGACTGTTCCGTCAAGCACAATAGGGTCGTAAACATCCTTTGCCTCAAACGCGATATTAAAATCGCCCAGCCACAGCAGCTTATCCGTCGGCTTAAAATGTTTTTTAAAATATTCGAGCAGTCTTTTTAGCCAGTCTAATTTATATTGGTATTTCTCGGATTCAATCTCGAAACCCTGCGGAATATAGGTGTTGACGATAGTTATTCCCGCTGTTTTTGCCTTTATCATTCTGGCCTGGTCTTTCGGCTCGCTGTCAAGGCCGGATTCAACATTGGTAAATTTATGCCTGCTGAAGATTGCAACGCCATTGTAGCTTTTTTCGCCCTTAAAGATAAACTCATAACCGGTTTTGGCGAAGATATCTGCCGGGAAGTCCTTGTCCTGAACCTTTGTTTCCTGAACACATAGGGCATCAGGTTTATTTTCCGCTAGCCAGTTAGAGATTATCTCGGTTCTGGTTCTTATCGAATTAGCGTTAAATGTTGCAATCTTCACTTACGTATTTCCATTGTTTAGCCGTCGCCGGCACGGCGACGCTTTTTTAAATTAAAAATAATCGTGCCAGTAAAAAACTCACAATACTTTCCGCTCCCTGGTTGATATTTACTCCGTCTGCCCCTAATCCATCGCAGCAGCCATTTGTTTTCGGGTCGTAAAGCGGCGTGTCGATATCATTTTCGCCTAAAAACCAGTTGAAGGCTTTTTTTTGCAAGTCTCGGTATTTTTTATTTTTTGTCGCCTCGTATGCCTTTGCCAGCATTATAACTGTATCTGCCCCTTCGATTGGCTGCTGGTCGAACTGGACGCGTTTTTTGCCTTTTGGATACCAGCCGTTTGAACCTATAAAGCTGAAGTGTCTGCCGTTAAATGTATTGTCAAGCAGAAATGAGCAGCTCTTTTCTGCGATATCAAGGTAGGTCTGGTTATTAAGGATTTTCGCAGCGGAATACATAGCTGCCGGCAGGATAGCGTTTGCGTAAGAAAGTATGTCCTCAAACCACATCCAGTCTGACGAGGTGTATTTATTGTAATTTTTAAAAAGGATATCCGCGGCCTTGGTTAATAGTTCGGTTGCCCGTTTGTCTGACGGGAATTTATTGAGAAATTCAGATAAACCCAGGATTGCATAAGATGCGCTTTTAGCGGGTAATGATGATATATGTTGGCAGGTATCGTCAAAAAATTCTCTGACAATTGGGATGTAATCATCATTTGGCGGGGCGGCTATTGCTGAGCCGAATGCCCAGATAGTTCTGCCGAGAGTGTCCTGTTCTGATTTGCCGGTTTGCCAGTTTCTATTGTAGTCGAGAAAATTATGAACAGTTTTGTCCGGTTTTAGGGCGTGATAGAGAAAGGATAAATGTGTTTCAAACAGCCTTAAAACCTCCGGTTCAGGATGCTGTTTGTAATGTTTGGCCGTAACAATAAGGGCTCTCGCATTGTCATCAGTGCAGTAGCCGTTTTGGCGGTCGGGTATTATGTATTTGGCGTGCTGCAGCAATCCTGTATCGTCTGTAAGGCGTTTTAAATGCTCCAGCGAAGGTTTGGGCAGCTTAAATTTGTTTGCCATCTCTTTAGCCCTTATAATATAAACTAATTGTAAGTATAGTATTAACAGGCGTCAAGCAATAAAATATCAGATAAATAGACATTAAAGAGCTATAAATCAAACTTTTATTTATATTTTTTTAGGCACATAGTTGACATTGGTTCGTAGAATATATATAATACTACTAAAACCATAGGAATTTAGGAGAAATGACATGAAGATTTCTACCAGAACCAGATATGGAATGCGAGCCGTGCTCGAACTTGCTCTCGCTTATGGAGCTGGGCCGTTGCAGATTAAGGTGATTGCAGAAAAGCAGAACATATCCAATAAATATCTTGAGCAGCTTATCGCGATAATAAAGACCGCTGGGATTGTAAGAAGCATTAGGGGTCCTCACGGCGGTTATGTGCTTGCAAAACCGCCGCAGGATATAAAATTAAGTGATATTTTCAAAGCCCTCGAAGGGCCGGTGCTTACGGTTGAATGTGTCGAAAACAAGGATGCCTGCGAGCACTATGCGGACTGTATTACAAGACGGCTTTGGATTGAGGTAAATGATGCGATATTGAATGTGCTCGATAACAAGACCCTGCATAACCTGGTCGAGATGGCGGAAAAAGAGAAGCTAAATTATCAGATTTAAAGTATCTGCCGCCGAGATACAAACTTGAGATTGATTGGAGTGACGATGGGAAAAATATATAACAATTTAATCGAGACAATCGGCAATACGCCGCTGGTTAGGATTAACGCGCTTAATACCGGCGAGGCGCAGGTATTGGCTAAAATAGAGTTTTTCAATCCCTGCGGCAGCGTCAAAGACAGAATTGGTCTTGCGATGATTGAAGCTGCCGAGAAACAGGGCAGGATTAACAAACATACAATTCTTGTTGAGCCGACAAGCGGCAATACAGGCATAGGACTTGCCTTTGTCTGTGCGGTAAAGGGTTATAAGCTCACATTAGTTATGCCGGAGTCGATGAGTATTGAAAGACGCAAACTTTTTAAGATTTTCGGCGCTGAACTTGTTTTGACACCTGCTGCCGAGGGTATGAAGGGGGCTGTTGCATATGCTCAGCAACTCGTCAGCAACACCGGCAATATGGTTATGCTGCAGCAGTTTGAAAATCCCGCCAATCCGGAAATTCACCGAAAAACCACGGCTGAGGAAATCTGGCGCGACACGAACGGCGGCGTTGATATATTTGTTGCCGGTGTCGGAACAGGTGGTACAATTACAGGCTGCGGTCAGGTTTTAAAGGAACACAAGCCGTCTGTCAAAATTATTGCTGTTGAACCGGCCGATTCGCCGGTGCTTTCAGGCGGAAATCCGGGACCGCACAAAATTCAGGGTATTGGCGCAGGATTTGTTCCAAAGGTGTTGGATAAAACTGTCCTTGACGAGATTATCTGTGTCAAAAATGAAGATGCCATAGAAACCGCCAAACAACTCGCCTCCAAAGAAGGAATTCTTGCGGGCATTAGTTCCGGCGCCAATGTCTTTGCCGCTCTGCAGGTTGCCAGGAGAAAAGAAAATAAGGGAAAGATTATCGTAACGATTATCTGTGATACCGGCGAAAGATATATTTCAACAGAACTGTTTCAGTAAAGGTTCGAAAATGAAAAACGATAATGTTAAAAATATTGTCAAAGCGATTATTGACTCCTATCAGGATGAGACGGGCATAAACTTTATTGATACGACGAATCTGCCTTTGCGGGACAGGATTCTCGAAATTCTCAATTTGCTTATGGAGGTAATTTTTCCGGGCTATACCGGCGTAAGAGACGTTACCAGTTCCAACATAAGTTTTGTTGCCGGCGACATCTTGTGCCAGGTTCAGAGTCAGCTTGCCGAGCAGGTGGAGCGGGCGCTTCTTCACCAGTGCAGGCTGAAGAACAGCGATTGCACCGGCTGCCATATTATGGCCAAGGATGTTGTTGAACATCTTCTGGCTCAGATACCGAAGATTCGCAGGCTGCTCAAGTTAGACATCCAGGCGGCTTTTGACGGCGACCCGGCAGCATCGAGTCTTGAAGAAATTGTTTTGAGCTATCCGGGCTTAAGAGCGATAACCATTTACAGAATTGCCCATGAGCTTTATCTGAAGAATGTGCCTCTGATTCCGCGAATTATGAGCGAACACGCGCATCGCGAAACCGGCATTGATATTAACCCCGGTGCGAAAATCGGCGAAAGATTTTTCATCGACCACGGAACTGGAATAGTCATTGGCGAAACTACTATTATTGGCAATAACGTGAAAATTTATCAGGGTGTAACGCTTGGCGCTCTTGCCCCGGCAAAGGGTCAGAGCCTTCGCGGCGTAAAACGACATCCGACAATTGAAGATGACGTTACAATTTACGCCGCCGCGACTATACTCGGCGATATTACAATCGGCAAAGGCGCAACTATCGGCGGAAACGTCTGGATTAAGGATTCTGTCCCGCCCGGCGTTACCGTTTCGACGACAAGACCACAACTCGTTATTATTCAGAAAAAACCAAAAAAATAAATATGACAGTAAGTATCATCGAAAAAATTAATAATCTAAAAAAAAAGAAAAACGCGGTAATCCTCGCGCACAATTATCAGTCTGCTGAAATTCAGGATATCGCCGATTTTACCGGCGACTCTCTTGAATTGAGCAGAAAGGCGGCGGATACTTCTGCAGACGTGATAGTTTTCTGCGGCGTTTTGTTTATGGCACAAACCGCTGCGATTCTTTCGCCAAAAAAAACAGTTTTACTGCCCGATAAAACAGCGGGCTGCCCGATGGCGGATATGATTACCGCTAAACAGCTTGGCGAACTGAAACAAAAATATCCCGATGCGGTGGTTGTCTGTTACGTCAACAGTCCCGCCCAAGTTAAGGCAATCAGTGATTACTGCTGCACAAGTTCAAATGCTGTTGACATTGTGAATTCGATAGATGCGAAAAAGAAAATTATCTTTGTGCCGGATAAAAATCTCGGCCAGGTTGTAAGCGAAAGAACGGGCAGGGATATGGTTCTTTGGCCCGGTTATTGTCCGACTCATATTTTCGCCACTGCCGATGATGTCAAAAAAATTCAGGCTGCTCATCCTGATGCTGTTACGCTTGCTCATCCTGAATGTCCAAAGCCTGTAAGGGATTGTGCCGATGAACTTTTGAGCACCGGACAAATGTTGAAATATGCCGGGAAAAGTGATAAGAAGGAATTTATAATTGCGACCGAGATGGGTATTATTCATACGTTGAAAAAACAGAACCCGGACAAGACTTTTTACCCGGCTTCGGAAAAGTTTATTTGTCCCAATATGAAAAAGATTACGCTGGAAAAAGTTTTATTTTCTCTGGAAGATAATAAATATATTATAAAAGTGCCGCAGGATATCGCCCAAAAGGCCAAATCGGCACTTGACAAAATGGTAGCAGTTTTGCCGAAAGGATAAAAATGGAAGAAAAAAAGTATCATCTTGAAACGTTGGCCCTGCACGCGGGCCAGGAAGTTGACCCCGCTACTTTAAGCAGGGCGGTGCCGATTTATCAGACCACAAGCTACGTGTTCAAAAGCACCGACCACGCAGCCAATTTGTTTTCGCTGAAGGAATTCGGCAACATTTACACGAGACTGATGAATCCGACGACGGATGTCCTTGAGAAAAGGCTTGCTGCGCTCGAAGGCGGTGTTGCAGGTCTTGCCTTCAGTTCCGGAATGGCGGCAATCACAACGGCGATTTTAAATATCTGCAAAGCAGGTCAGCATATTGTCTCTGCGGACACACTTTATGGCGGAACGGTAACGCTGTTTGGTCATACTCTGCCTAAACTTGGAATTGAGGTTAGTCTCATTGACCCATCGAAACCGGAAAATTTTGAAAAGGCGATAAAGAAAAATACCCGCTTGCTTTATATCGAAAGCTGCGCTAATCCCAAGAACAATATTCCCGACTTTGAAAAAATTGCTGCAATCGCACGCAAAAACAATCTGCCGGTCATTTGCGATAATACGACAATGTCGCCGATACTCTTTAGGCCCATTGAATACGGCATAGATATTGTTGTGCATAGCTGCACGAAGATAATCGGCGGGCACGGCTCAAGCATTGGCGGAATTATTATCGATTCCGGCAAGTTCAATTGGGCAAATGGCAAATTTCCTGAGCTTACAGAGCCTGACCCAAGCTATCACGGCGTAAAATACGTCGAGCAGTTCGGAAATATCGCGTATATCTTAAAGGCTCGCCTGCAATTGCTGCGCGATATGGGCGCCTGTCTGTCGCCGTTTAATGCATTTTTGTTTTTGCAGGGTATTGAAACGCTGCATCTGCGTGTGCCTCGGCATTGTGAAAACGCTCTTGCCCTCGCGAAGTGGCTCGAAAAGCACAAAGCCGTAAGCTGGGTCAACTATCCCGGCTTGGAATCTCATCCGGATTACAAATTGGCGAAGAAATATCTGCCTAAGGGTGCGGGCGCGATGCTTGGCTTCGGCATAAAGGGCGGCAGAAAGGCCGGCGAAAAATTTATCAATAGCGTAAAGCTCGCAAGCCATCTTGCGAATATTCTCGACAGCAAAACTCTGGTCATTCATCCTGCGAGCACGACTCATCAGCAGTTAAGCGAAGCCGAGCAACTTGCCGCCGGCGTTAGCCCGGACTTTGTCCGTGTTTCAGTCGGAACTGAACATATTGATGATATTATTGCGGATTTTGAACAAGCTTTGAAACGGAGTTCTTAATTTTGAGTTATTAGTTCTTAGTTATAAGGTTGTCGGACGATGCCAAATAGCATCATAAAACAAAAAAGCTATGACTTTGCTTTGCGTGTTATCAAATTGTGCAGCTACTTAAAGCAAAAAGGTCATTATGAGTTGACATCTCAGTTGGTCAGAGCCGGTACAAGTATTGGCGCTAATGTGGAGGAAGCTTTGGCAGGGCAAAGCAAAAAAGACTTTTATGCAAAAATGTGTATTGCTTCGAAAGAGGCCAGGGAAACCAATTACTGGTTAAGATTGATACAAGATTCGAAATTCGTCAAAACTGAAAGAATATCCGATTTGTTG
>JAPLMW010000064.1 GCA_026386845.1 Phycisphaerae bacterium | reverse complement strand
CTTTTATACCGCTTTAACCAGGATTATAAAGTTTAACTTTTCCAGGAAATTCTTATGAAATGGCAGATTGTATTAAGAACCTTTACAGAACATATGGCTGGGGCAAATTTCCCGCTTCTTATGTTGCTGGGTTTTGTGATGTTATTGGCTATGGTATTTGTTCTATGGCGTTGGGGCGCAGGTTTCCTTATGGCATTGACATCGGTTCTTGTCGCATTCCAATTTACGAGTTCCGCTGTGCTAAGCGGTATAGCACTAATGGGTCGATTTCTACTTGTCATAGGGTTAGTGTGCCACCTGCTTTTCAGCAGGAGGAACAGGTTGAGTTTTTCGCCGGCGACAGCCGTTTTATTTTTGATACCTGTGGTGATGTTATTGAATTCGGTGCGAGCGGAGAATCCGTTAGATGCGATGGGGCAGGGTGCATTGTTTTTATTGTTTTATGTCGGGCTTGTTTTAGGCGGTCAGAAAATCTTTGGAGATATTCGGGGTCGAACAGTTTTTACCAACACCCTTATGCTGTTTACAGGTGTAATGAGCTGCATACAGATACCTTATCTTGTAGGGTCGTATGGCAGATTTTACGGTACTTTTGAAAGTGCAATTGGTTTCATGGTAGTCGGTGGAACAGGAACTATACTTTTTTTCTGGTACGGTATGAGACAAAAAGCTTGGAGCTTGTTGTTTATTCTCTGCATGGCCTTTTCTGCTTTGATTTTTATTACATTGTTTATGACAGGCGGCAGAACAGTTGTTTTTGGAACTTCGTTCAGTATATTGGCAATACTGTCTCGAAGGCTTAAGAGAAACGTTATAGTATTTTTAACAGTCGCTATTATTCTAATACCGGTTGCCTTACGGGTAATGGTTTCTCTTCCTGGATTTGAGTTTGCTAAAGAGAGGTTTTCCTCACTGCAAACTGCCGGACGAGACGTAAAATATGCTGTCGCATGGCAAGAGGCCAAGGCTAAGCCTTTGTTTGGCTGGGGGACAGGTTCCTCAATAAAAAAGGGAATAATGCTAACTGGCGGACATTTTCATAACAGCTACTTAGAGTGGGCAGTGGAACATGGGATTCCATTTGCGGTAATTATGCTGCTTCTATTTTTGTGGTTGCCTATCAGAGGTATGTTCCTAATGCGGCGCTGCCAAACTGAGGAAATGAAGAGTATGGCAAATTTATCAACTGCAATTTTGATATTAGAATTCTTTTCAAGCCTTCTTGGGGGCTCGCTGCTTATGACAATGGGCATACTTCCGACTTACACAGCAATTGCTTTGCAGGAGGGCCTGCGGACTGAAAGCCAGCAGATAAATTCTTATTTAGAGGCGGGCAATTATGAAGATGATATTAGTTATATCGATAGTATTGAGGAATCTGCAGACAAGCCGATTTGAAAACTATCAGCTCGACAAATATCAAAGGCGCTATATAGGTATTTTAAACAGAAAGGGACGTCAATATGAATAAACAGGATGTCTTTAAGGCTTCCTCCTTTATAGCAGTATTCTGTCCAAAAAGGTTGCATTCTGAAAGCGGTTCAGTTTACAGGGAATTCGAGGCTGCAACAGGAATCAAACCGCATATATCAATAAACACTAAGGATTTTTATATCTGCATAGCGGTGTCGAAACCAGAACAGGTTGCAGTTGACCATTCGAGCGGGACAATTTTGATTTTGAATGGTGAAGTCTATAATGGTAAGGCGTATGAAAAACAGGCAGAATATTTATTAAAACAGTTCATTGACCGAGGGATAGGATTTGTCAAAGACATTAACGGGTCATTTGCAATATTACTAATTAACGAACAGAATAACTTTATCGCAGTGATTACGGATCGAATAAATTCAAGAAAAGTTTTCCACAGCAAACTGAAAGGTGATTACTGGATATCAACATCTTTGTCTCTTCATCCCACCAAAGATGCCGGTATAGATCCTGTTGGCGTTGCCTGTTATCTGGCAAATGGTGCAGTTCATAACAATCGCACATTATTTGATGGCGTTCGAGTAATGGAACGCGCTTGCGTACATAAATTGGCAGCCAATGGATTTAATGCTGAACGGTACTGGTCTTATGAGTTTATAAATTCTTATACAGAAGCTGATGAGAAAAAGCTAATTTCTGAGCTGTCAGAGTTACTGGTCGAGAGTGTTAGAATAAGATTGCATAATAACCCAAGAGTATTCGTGTCTGTCAGCGGGGGATATGACTCGGCAGGCATTCTGGGGATTTTAGGTTATAAACTAAAGGTGCCCGATGTTTGCTGTATTTCTTATGCTTCTGGTAAACAAAAAGTCAATACGGATGCGCATGTTTCAGCCCAGATGGCAAAACTTTTGGGCTACGAACATAGGACAATGCAAAGCCACAAGGGGAACCTTCTTGAAACAATCAAACACAATGCTGATATGGCACAAGGAAATGCAAATTTTTGCGACGAACTGGATGTATGGTTAGAGCTGTCGGATGAGTTTTCTGCTAAAGTGCCAAGCGTTCTTTTTGCCGGAGATAACTGTTTTGGTTTTGATTCAAGGGTCAAAATGAATTCATTGGAAGATGCTTTGGTCCAGCACAATCAGATTTTTGAATTTGATACGCTTAACTGGCTTTCAGATATGATAGGACCTGCCAAATACAAAATGTTGTGTGAAGGATTACATGAAGACATAAAACAGATAGTAAAAAGATCTCCTCCATACAACAACTATTACGATCTGGGCAGCTTTATCTATCTGGATCAAAGGGTTGGCAATGTTTTGCTGAACTGGCGTCAAGATTTCCCGGGCAGTTTTTTGTATATTCGTGAACCCTATTTTGATAATGCTATTCTGGATTTTATGATGAAAGTTCCCAGTTATATGAGATTTGGGAGAAGGTTATATCGTAAAACTGTTATAGAGATGTTTCCGGAACTCTTTCAAATTAAGCGAGCAACTATGGGGGGCGGTGTTAAAAACTGGCGAGAAGAATTCATTTCGCAGCATAAGGAAATTGAACAATCAATCTTGTCCTATCAAAGCAGGCTTGATGACCTGATACCACAAGAAGTAATATTGAAACTGCTATTAGATATTCGCAGCTGGAAGCATCACAAATATAGCCCGAGGATTTTACCGAGCAGAATTGCTTTTATATTGCTAAAGGGAGGATGGTTGACCAATAAGATATTAAATATATTTCCTATTATTGATCATAAAACTATGCTGAAGCGATTGCTAGTTATGAGATTAGTACTAAAAAAGACGGTGGTAACTAAACCAGTTTTCGGCCAAACCCTGAACAAAAGTTCATTTTAAGGATATTATGCCCAAAACAACAACAACAAGCCAACCTAAAATAACCGTGGTTACGCCATCGTATAATCAAGGGAAGTTTTTAGAGAGAACGATTCGTTCAGTGCTCGCACAAAACTACCCAAATCTTGAATATATGGTAATTGACGGCGGCAGCACGGATAATTCCGTTGATATTATCAGAAAATACGCTGATAAGTTGACTTACTGGGTAAGCGAAAAAGACAATGGTCAAGCAAATGCTCTGAACAAGGGTTTTAAGAAAGCCACCGGCGAAATCGTAGCCTGGTTGAATAGTGATGACGAATATTGCCAGGGAGCGCTTGAAGCAGCAGCGCAAACTTTCGCAGACAATCCAAGTGCTGATATTATATTTGGCGACAGCTTCGATATAGACGAAAACGGCAATATCTTGCGAGATAACAGACACACACGTTTTAGCTTCACTGCTTTGGTTGTTCTGGGAAGTATTTTTGTTCAACCAGCATCCTTTTGGAGGCGCACTCTTTTTGAAAAGCACGGTTACCTTGATGAATCCAAATATTTCTGTATGGACTACGATTTTTTTTGTCGAATTGGAGGATGCATAAAGGCTAAACATATCAGGAAGCATCTTGCAAAATTTCGCTGGCATTGCAGCTCAAAATCCAATACGAGTCTCAGCATCCAACAAATTGAACACTGTCAGATTAGAGAAAAGTATTTGAAACAAGTATGCAAAGGCTTTCCCGAGAAGCTTGTTATGCTTGCAATGCAGGTATATCGGGCATATTGGTTTCTGCTTCAGGGGGATGGGATGTATGTCCTTCGTGGTGTTTGTCGAAGGGCGTTTTCCAGAATATTACAATCGTGATTATCGGGGATTATAGTATGAATATTTGCATAAACAATGGTGAGCGGTCATATTTAAGAAAGTCTCTCATTCAATTGGTATGTACTTGCTTTTTCATAACCGCGAATATCGCACAGTGTGCTCAAAAGCCAGCATCTGGGTCGAGCAGAATTGACCCCAATATTATGGCTAAATTACGCGACTTGAAACCTTTGCCCAAAATACACTTTTCATGGAACCTGGAAGACAATTTGCTTAATGAGTATGGAAGCAGCCTTCTGTATGAATTGGCAAGGATAATGCATTCTTTGAATGTTCGCGGTGAATGGTGTACTGAGAAGCAGATTGACAATTGTGTTTACACATGTGCCAGAATTAACAAGACTAAACCAGCCATACCCTGTTCAATAGGAGTTAACTATAGCCCCTGGCATAGGAAATTCGGCAAAGACCTGCCTCCGACTGACAGGGGGCCTACTTACTATGCTGAAATTGATTTTTTTGCCGAGCGGATAATGAAGGTCAAAGAATGGGTGGACAATGCAAACAAGAAATATGGCACCGATGTGAAAATAGGTGCCTTATTATTAGCTAATGAACGTCTTACTGAAAAGGAAGGAGATGAGGCTTGGAACGAGGGAATGCGTCAAGCTCTTGATGCAATACATCTTAAGGCAGAATCAATCTTACCGGATGTGAGAATTCAATGGCATTGCCGTGGAGTTTTGAAATTGGGCGGCACCAGGTGGGGCAAAACACCTTATTTTACGGGTAAGGAAATAAAGTCACCTCTTTCTACTGCGTTTTTCAGGGTTCCCGAACAAGAATTGATGCGCGAACAATACCGAAGGACTTATACTTTGGCGAAAGAGCTTGGCATTGAAGAGGTGACAATAGGGGTAGCACTTGCCGCAGGGTATCAACGCGGGCTCGAAACGGAAAACAATTGGACTGACGATTGGGATTATGATTTGATTTATTCATATCTGCTGGGATTTGAATTAAACCATCCGTGGTTTGCAAGATATCCTGAAATATATGCTCCTTACGAGCATACAAAAATAATTACTTTTTTTCCCTCGCCTTTTTATCACAAGACACCGGCGTGGGGTAAACATTTTATAGCTTACGTTCGTGGCGCAACAGGTGTTAAACACTTAGAAGACCTGGGTTTTGACAAGTAGCATCACTTTTGATGTGGCAAGACCTATATAAAAAGTTTCATTTACATTAAAAAGGACAGAAAGGCTTATGGCTGAATTAAAGAAAAGAAGGGTTTGTGTATTTACAATGCACCCAACAAAGGATCTTCGCATCTTTAATCGTCAATGCTGTTCTTTACAAAGAAATGGCTGGGATGTTACTTTAATCGGCGCTTCCCCAAACGGCGATTACGAAGAAGACGGCGTGAAAGTAATTGGAATAAAGAAATGGGCATCGAAGTGGCAGAGAATACGAGTGATTTTAAGAATTGTCTATGAAGCCTATAAGCAAAAGGCAGATATTTACCATTTTCATGACCCTGACCTGCTTATTCCAGCAGTTTTTTTAAGAATATTTACTTTCAAGCCGGTTATATACGACATTCATGAATTTTTCCATATAAATCAGTTTGAGAAACTGCCCAACATTTGGCCGTTACGGCAAGTAGCATCTGTCTGTATTTGGCTTATGGAAACTATTTGCGGGGTTATAATAGGACGAATTTCGGCAGTTTACGAAGAGCATATCAGGAGATTTTCCAGACTTGGCTGCAAAACTGTTTATACGCCAAATTATGCATCGATAGAAGAGTTCGTTCCTACACCAGTTTCCGAAGAGGAATGGAAAGAACGGCGCAAAACAGTATTATTTATCGGGACATTAGACCCCAGAAAAGGTTCGTTAATATTATTGGATATCGCAAAACAGATAAAAAAAACGCGACCTGATATTCAAATTATTGTTACACGTCGATTTTTGGTAAAATATCAGCAAGACGTGATGATGCAGAAAATGGCTTTGCCTGATTATCAGGATGTCATCCAGTTTATCCCAAATGTCAGCGGGAAGGAACTTCCAAAAGTTGTGCGACAAGGCGGAATAGGATTGAGTCCAATTCAAAATATCAACCAGAACTATGTTGCTGTACCAACAAAGTTCTTTGAATATATGTCTCAGGCAGTTCCTATTGTTGCGTCTGATTTGCCGCCCAGCGTTAAATATGTTGGAAATGAGGGTTGCGGGATTTTGGTATCGCCGGATGATCCGAATGAATATGCTGAGGCTATTATCAAGCTGGTTGATAATCCGCAACTTGCCATAGAAATGGGCGAGAAAGGACAAAAAGCGTTTATTGAAAAATACAATTGGGGTATTATTGAGAAGCACTTAGTGGAATTTTATAAATCGATATCGGAGTAATGCATACAGATTCGGTCGAGAAAATAGAGATGAAAACAGATTTATCACTAACCCAAAAATTGGTGATGTGGCTAAGGTGGCAAAAGTGGCGACTTGTTTTGCTGATAGGCATAATTCGCGGCTACCGTTTCAAATCAGTAGGCAAGTGCTTTACCATCTGCGACACCACATCGATTTTCAAAAAGAATTCTGTAAGCATCGGTGATTATGTTTTTATCGGAGCCAAAGCCCATTTTTACGCTAATGTGCAAATAGGCCATTTCACGATGATTGCCACAAATGTGGCTGTTGTTGGCGGCGACCATCGCTTTGATATGGTCGGTGTGCCGACAAGATTTACCGGCCGCGACACAAAGGAAAAACTGCTCACCATTATTGAAGACGATGTCTGGGTAGGTCACGGCACTATAATTATGTCCGGCGTTAAAATCGGACGCGGTGCAATTGTTGCTGCCGGGTCCGTTGTTACCAAAGATGTGCCGCCGTATGCCGTTGTTGGCGGTGTGCCCGCAAAGCTGATTCGCTACAGATTTACGCCTGAACAGCAGAAACTGCATAACGAATCGATTGACAGGCTTATTAAGTCTAAAAATGCCGAGGGGGAGTCATACCTGATGATGCAGAAGATTCTGGCGGCAGAATCACAAGAACCCCTATAGTCTTAATAGAAACGCACAAATGGGCAGTATAGCCGAAAGCGTATTATGCTCGTTTTTGATGAGAAAGTCTGACACCCATTTGCATAGAAATATTCAGTTGTGCCGGAACGATTATAATGGCATAATTACTGGTTTTCGAACTTATATATGGAGAGTTATATGAAACGGTTAGCTGGAAAGACCATCCTCGTCACAGGCGGCACAGGTTCTTTTGGGGGAGCGATGGTCAACAGGCTTTTAGAAATTGATGTAAAAGAGATAAGAATATTCAGCAGGGATGAACTCAAACAGGAATTAATGCGAATTGAGTATAATAACTTGAAGCTGAATTTTTATATTGGTGATGTGCGCGACCGCGATAGCGTTGATAATGTGATGAAAGGCGTGGATTATGTTTTTCACGCTGCCGCACTAAAGCAGGTGCCATCTTGTGAGTTTTTCCCTATGCAGGCGGTGCTGACTAATATCATCGGCGGCCATAACGTAATAGAATCAGCGATTGCTAACGGTGTAACAGGTATAGTTTGTCTTAGTACAGATAAAGCCGTTTATCCTATTAACGTTATGGGTATGACAAAGGCGCTAATGGAGAAAGTTGCGCAGGCTTTTGCCAGAACTAAAAATTCTACCGGTACAGTGGTATCCTGTGTCAGATATGGCAATGTAATGTGCACGCGGGGTTCGGTTATTCCTTTGTTTATTCAGCAGATAAAGCAGCACAAACCAATCACTATTACCGTGCCGGAGATGACGCGGTTCCTTCTGCCGTTGCGTTATTCAGTGGATTTGGTGCTTTTTGCTTTTCAACATGCAAAACCGGGCGATTTGTTTGTCAAGAAAGCGCCGGCTTGTACGGTGGCCGATTTGGTGCAGGCAGTCAAAAATGTATTTCATTCCGATGTTCCTGTGAAAACTATTGGAATACGCCACGGAGAGAAACTGTATGAAACGCTGGTTACCAAGGAAGAACTTCGCAGAGCAGAAGATATGGTAGATTATTATCGCATTTCGCTTGATGACCGTAACCTGAATTACGCCCTTTATTTTACCGAAGGCGACAAAAAAGAGGTTGAGCTTGAGGAATATAACTCACATAATACCACGAGATTGAATGTTAAGCAGGTTGAGGAACTTCTCCTGAGTCTGCCTGAAATACAAAAAGAGCTGAAAGGCTGGGGTTAAATATACTTGGCATTTTACATAGGAGATTAAAATTTTATGAACATATCAACGCCTTTATTTAGAGTTTTTATGGCCGATTCCGTAGAGATGGCTGTGAAGAAAACCCTCTATTCCGGCTATGTAGCAGAAGGCGAAAACGTATTACGCCTGACACAGGAAGTTTCCAAATTTATCGGGAATCCAAATACTGTTCTGCTTAATTCCTGCACATCTGCACTAACGGTTGCTTTCCGTTTAGCAGGGGTAGGTCCTGGTACGGAAGTTATATCAACCCCATTAACCTGCGTAGCCAGCAATGTTCCAATTCTTGAGCTGGGAGGTATTCCGGTTTGGGCAGATTCGGACCCTGAAACAGGCATGGTGGATCCCAATGATATCAAGCATCTGATAAGTGAACGAACAAAAGCAATATGCGTTCTTCATAAAGAGGGTGACCCCGCACGGTTAGATGAAATACTTTCTATCGCAAGGAAACATAATATAAAAGTTGTCGAGGATTGCGCACATGCTTTCGGCGCCAAGTATAAAGGAATCAAGATCGGCAACCATGGAGATTATGCCTGTTTTTCTTTTCAGGCCATCAAACATATGACTACGGGTGACGGCGGAGCCTTGGCCTGTAAAAGCAAGGAAGACTTTGCTCGTGCAAAAAGGCTTAAGTGGTTCGGGGTGGACCGGCAGAATCAGGAAGGCGGAAATCCTTGGCTTCGAGATGTGAGGGAATGGGGTTATAAGTTCAACATGAACGATATAGCCGCAGCAATTGGTCTTGAAAACATAAAGCATACAGAAAGACTAAACGAATGTTTTCACCGCAATGGTGTTCTTTTTTCGAAATTACTTAAAAATGTTCCTGGTGTAACATTGGTCAAACGCGACCTGAAGAATGATTATTCCATTTTCTGGGCATATTGTATAATCGTGGAAAACCGCCAGTCGTTGATCAAGAAATTAGCTCGTGAAGGGATAGCTTCCGGGCAGATACATCCGAGAAATGATGTATATAGTATGTTTTCGATGTCCAAACGACACCTTCCAAATGTGGATGCTTTTTCTGAGCGAGAGCTTTCTTTGCCATGCGGATGGTGGGTCACTGAAGATGAAGTCGGGCGTATCTGCGATATTATTCGGCGCGGATGGTAGGCGAAGATAATTTATTCAAAAGGAAACAAAGAATGAAAGTAATGACGATTGTAGGAACGAGGCCGGAAATTATACGATTGGCATGTGTAATAAAAAAACTGGACAAGTATTGCGACCATATCTTGGTGCATACGGGCCAGAATTATGATTATGAACTCAATAAAGTTTTCTTTGAAGATTTGGAACTTCGCGACCCCGATTACGTTCTGGATGTCAAAGCCGATACCTTGTATGAACAGCTCGGCAATATTATCAGCAAAACCGGCGCCATAATGGATAAGGTCAGGCCGGATGCAGTTCTGGTTTTGGGTGACACAAACTCGGCCCTTTCTGTTATTAACGCCAAACGTATGAAGATTCCTATATATCATATGGAAGCGGGCGATAGGTCATTTGATGAGAATGTTCCGGAAGAGTTGAATCGCCGTATAGTGGACCATACGGCAGACCTCGACCTGGCTTATACAGAATACAGCCGGAGAAACTTGCTTCGCGAAGGCATACATCCGAGTCGTATCTTTGTTACGGGGAGTCCTATTCGCGAAGTCTATGCTTATATGCGTGACAAACTCAGCAAATCCCATATTCTTGACGAATTAAAGTTGACGAAAAGGGAATTTATAACCGCCAGTATTCATAGAGAAGAGAATGTGGACAAGAAGGGCTGTCTTGACCAGATGGTGAAGAGTTATAACGCGCTCGCAGAGTGCTATAATATGCCGATTGTTGTTTCAACACATCCGCGCACTCAGAAACGTCTGAAGACTCAGGGACTTTTTGATATCTCGGACAGTCGCATAAACTGGCATGTGCCTTTCGGTCTGATAGATTATCTCACGCTCCAGATAAACTCATTTTGTGTAGTTTCCGATAGCGGCACGATACACGAGGATTCGAGTATTTTAAACTTTCCGGCAATTGCTATAAGAAAGGCCACCGAGAAGGCAGAATCCATTGATGCGGGACATTGTGTAATAACCGGCCTGGAGCCGGAGAGCGTTCTTACATCTGTGAAAATAGCGACTTCTGAGCCTGTGAACCTTAATGAATCTCCAATGCCGGTGGAGTATACACCCTTGAATGTTTCGTCCAAGGTTGTCCGGATTATTCTCGGAATGAATAAGGTGATAGATGAAAGAACGTGGGGAGATCCCAATAAGAAACACGTATAAGATAGAATCGTGCGGTAATTTTTGTTATATTGTCGCAAGGTGTATGAAATAAATGGATACTTTTGAATTGGAATGGAAAGAGCCGTTTGACGTTCGCGATCTTACTTGTTATGTAGATACACGGGGGATGTTGTTTGAAATATTACGTTTTAAGGATGCGCGAATTCCTGGACAAGGACAACTCTACACATTTTCGATTGAGCCCCACCAGCGCCGAGGCGACCATTACCATCTAAATAAAAGAGAATGGTTCACTTGCGTGCATGGAGAAGCTATTGTGTTGCTAAGCAATTCTAAAGGCGGCAAGAGGGCAGTAACGATATCGCCTAAAAATCCAAAAATTGTTTATGCCGGGCCTGGAACTGCGCATGCTTTAATAAATGAACATAAAGAAGTCGCTGTGATAGTGTCATATGGGTCTGAGCAACATGATCCAGTCCACGAAGACACGTATAGACATGTTGCATTCGAAGGATATGATGTGGCGGAAGAACAAAAACGACTGAGATAAATGTTCTGTATATTTAGCGATAAAACAAGACTGGGACAATATTAAATTTAATGGTTTTGTCTAAAAATGCGAATCTTATTGATTACACAATGGTTTCAGCCCGAACCATTCCTTAAAGGTCTGCCGTTTGCAAAAAAGCTAATGGAATTGGGGCACGAAGTTGAAGTGCTGACGGGCTTTCCCAATCATCCTTATGGTAAGATTTATCCGGGATATCACCTCCAGTTGCTGCAGCGAGAGGAAATGGACGGTGTCCCAGTAGTGCGCGTTCCGCTATATCCAAGCCGTGACAGATCAAGCGTAAAGCGGTTTTTAAGCTATGCCAGTTTCGGTATTTCAGCAACGGCAATAGGTCTTTGGGCGGTTAACAAACCAGATGTGGCTTATGTTTATCACCCGCCTCCAACCTCATGCCTGCCAGCTTGTTTGTTACAGTTATTACGAGGCGTTCCTTTTGTTTATGATATTGAGGATTTTTGGCCGGACTCACTGTTAGAATCAGGTATGTTTAATAATAGATTCGGGTTTTGGCTGGCGGGCCACTGTTGTCGATTTTTATATTGGGCTGCCGGGAAAATTGTGGTTCCTTATCCGGGATTTAAGAAAGAACTATGTAATAGAGGTGTCCCCGAAGATAAAATCGAAGTCATATATAACTGGTGTGATGATGCTAACATTTGTTTAGTAGAGAAGGATATGGCTTTAGCAGATGAATTGGGTCTGAGAAACCGCTTCAATGTCATGTTTGCAGGAAATATAGGTAATGTGCAAATATTGGATACGGTTATTGATGCCGCAGATATAGTGCAGCCTAAGCACCCTAACATTCAATTTGTTTTTGTTGGTGATGGCAGTGAAACAGAGTTTCTCAAACAAAAAACCAAAGATATGAGGCTAAAAAATGTATTGTTCATTGGACGTCAGCCGGTATCTAAAATGGGAAGCATCCTAAGCTTGGCGGACGTATTGCTCGTTCAGTTGAAAGATAATCCCCTGTTTAGAATAACTATTCCATCAAAGATTCAGGCTTACTTGTCTGTCGGAAAACCAATCCTTGTAGGAGTAGAAGGGGATGCGGCAGATTTGGTTTTAAAAGCTAATGCGGGGCTGAAATGTGAGCCTGGCAATCCCCGAAGTATTGCAGAGGTGGTCGAAAAGTTTCAATCAATGCCTCAGTCGCAGTTGGATGCGATGGGGGAGAATGGAAGAAAATTTTACCAACAGGAACTTTCCTTGAAGATTGGAACAAAGCATTTTGAGGCGGTTTTTGAATCTATAATAAAAAAGTAAGAGGGGGCATATTTTGACTTGGCGGAAACCGACAGCACTTTCGCAGAGTTACATATCACGATGAAAACAGACCGATTAATAAAAAGCGGAAAAAACGATAATCAGATATTTACCTGCGCAAGTATTATCCTCAAATTTGTTCAGCATCATAGTTGGCTGGAATTATCGAAACGGATTTGGGTTGCATTGACTGGTTGGCTTTTCGAAAACAGGACCAGGTTTATAATGAAGTTGCTGCCGGAAGAGGCGAGAGAGCCGGAACCAAGTCTTGAAATAAAAGAACTGACACTATCTGATATCAGCCAAATGCTGGCCGTTATGTATTTGAACCGAGTTGATATATGTAGAAGATTTAACCGGGGTGAGCGATGTTTTGCTATTATAGATGATAAAGGAATTGCCACTTATTTCTGGGCACAATTTGGCTTTAGATATATAGATAGATTACATTTGACGTTCAATCTTAAATCTAATCAGGTATGGTTTTACAACGCTGTTACCGTAAAAAGAGCACGTGGAAAAGGTAATTATCCAAACATAATTCGTTATATGAGTCAAACACTGGCATCAGAGGGTTTTGACGGATTTTTTATAGATGTTGAAGAGAAAAACCTTGCTTCAATTCGAGGTATGGAGAAAGCTGGTTGTAAGCGGATTGCAAAAATACAGATGAAAAAATTATTTTCGAAAATTAGATATAATGTAACCTTATTTGATAAAACCGCGTGGAAGCAGTTTTCAGAAGTAATTAAAGATTCCCATAGCATACAAGATATTAAGGAAGACAAACCATATCTGTGAACGTAGGCATTCTTGATATATCTGACCCGGCTTGTGATGCCTTTATTTCACAAAGGCCGGACGCCAAAATTTGTCACCTGCCCGCCTGGGGTGCAATGGTTGAGCGAGCAACCGGTCAAAAACAGTTTTACCTTATCGCACGTGATAACAGCAGGGCGTGCGGGGTGTTGCCGCTGACGCATATCCGAAGTTTTTTGTTTGGCAATCATATGGTATCACAGGGGGTTAGTAATTACGGCGGCATGCTTGTGGACAGTCCGGAGGCTCGCGACGCTCTTTTTGAGTTTGCTGTGGATTTGGCAAAACGGCTTAAATGCGAATCAATAGAATTTCGTAACAGCGAACCGCTGCCGTATAACCTTGAATCTCGCGAAGGAAAAATATCAATGCATCTTTGCCTTTCTCCCGACCCTGAGAGAATTTGGAAATCTTTCGACCCTAAAGTTCGAAACCAGGTGCGCAAGGCCGAAAAATCCAACATTATTGTTACTAATGGTGGCAGTGAGTTTCTGAACGACTTTTACAAGGTTTATGCCATTCGTATGCATCAACTCGGCACCCCCGCTTATCCTCGCGAGCTTATGCACAGTATTTTGCAGGAGTTTCCACATTATAGTCGGATATTCGTTGCGCGGTTGCACGAATTAGTAATTGGAGCTGGTTTTGTTATTTGCTATAACGGACTTGTAGAAATCCCCTGGGCAGCAACATTAGTGGAATACAATAATCTGTGTCCCAACAATTTGTTATACTGGTTAATTATAAAATATTCTTGTCTTGCGGGTGCGGCGTATTTTGACTTTGGGCGATGCACGATTGGTGGTAACACACATCATTTCAAGCAGCAGTGGGGCCCCGAACCAGTCGAACTGCACTATCAATACTGGGTCTGTCCCGGCCGTCAATTGTCTATCCTTAGCCCGGACAGTCCAAAGTACCAGAGAAAAATTGAACTGTGGAAACGGTTGCCGCTATGGATGGCAAATCTGCTTAGTCCGTATATCAGTCGTAATTTGGTGTAATATTGATTTTAGTGCCGGAGAACTTACCGCAACAGTTTTATGCTAAACGCACTTACCATTGACGTCGAGGATTACTGGAGTATTTTATACAGAGACTGGCTGCATGTTAAAGACGCAATTCCGTCAGAAGCTGTTGTCAGGAATACACGTTGGTTTCTGCAGGTTTTGGCCGAGTATAATACAAAAGCGACGTTCTTTATATTGGGCGAAGTTGCTCAGTGCTTCCCGGAACTAATAAAAGAAATCTCTCGAGCCGGCCATGAAATTGCTGTTCACGGTTTTTATCATCGTCAGATTTTTAAACTGTCAAGAGATGAATTCAAAAAAGAAACAGGTGATGCTAAAAAACTTCTTGAAGACCTTTCCGGCCAAGAGGCAATTGGGCATCGTGCTCCGGCTTTTTCCATAAACAAGGATACTCAATGGGCACTGGAAATTCTTGCTGAAGAAGGTTTTGTTTATGATTCAAGTATATCGCCAATGCAGGGCAGGCGTTATGGCTGGCCGGGATTCAAGAAAGAAATTCATAGAATGCCTTTGACTAATGGACAAAGCATTATTGAAGTGCCGATGTCAACCGTATCTCTGGGCATAAAGGAACTTGGTATTGGTGGGGGGTACATGAGACACTTACCATATTTCTATACAAAATGGGCTATAGGACACATACAAAAAAAACGCCCGGCTATTATCTATCTGCATCCTTATGAAATTGATACAGATATAGTGCTATTGAAATTGGACAATTTTACTGGTCAAGGCAAAATAAAAGCCTTTAAATTTCATAAATCGCAGATGAGAAATAGGCAGACGGTAAAAGGCAAAGTCGATAAATTGCTTTTAGATTTCAAGTTTTCAACCATAAAAAGCATATTAAGAAACTTTTGACAGAGTGATCCACAGCTTACAATCAAAATATGCAGGAAAATGTGCGGTATTGCATATCCAGGGCATTCCAACCGGATTTATAAGCTCTTTGGGGCAGGAGTTTGTAGCGGCGTTATATGAAGCTATCGCAGAGGATAAAAACAGCTTCGGCTTCGTGGCAATAGAAGACGACAAGGTACTTGGCTTCGTTGCATTTTCTATAAATCTTTCAAGGCTATATAAATATGTGGCGTTAAAGAAAGGTTTCAAATTTATTTTTGTGCTTGCTAAGAGAATGTTATTCTCGCGGGTAATTAAGAAAATATGGGACAATCTTTTTTATCCATCAAAGATGAAAAAGATGAATTTGCCGGACGCTGAATTGCTCTCAATAGCCATAGTCCCTGATGGCAGAGGCAGAGGAATTGCAAAGCAGCTTGTTGATGCTGGTTTTGAAGAATGCCGAAAAAGAAGAATTGAAAAAGTTAAGGTGTTAGTGGCTGCAGATAATGAAGCTGCCAACAAATTATATAAAAAATGCGGATTTGAATTAAACACACAAATTAACAGCCACGGCGTTAGAAGTAACGTTTATATCAGGGATTTGGCGAGAGAAAAACAGTTATGAGCAAAAAAAATAGAAATATTATTGTCTTCATAATAGCGGCAGTGATTGTATTTTTTATGGTTTTTGCCAATTTTAGAAGTGCTCTTGTTCGTCAGCTTCAGGGACCCATCGAAGGAACGGATAGTGTTTTGACTGTTGATAATAAACTCTCTGTCATCTCAAAAAATAATTACGTTTACACCTGGCAATGGAAGGATTTATCCGTCTGGCCGGTTGTTGCCAAGCCGAAATCACAAATAGTTATACCGTTTACCGGCGACAGAATAGTATATGTTCCATTAGCTATGCCGGCCGGGCTAATCCTGGCCGATTTGAAGGCAGAAAAGAAATTGGCAGATTTACCTATACCTTATGGTTCTGAATGTAAAAAAGCAAAAATATCGCAGAACAGCCGATATGGTGCGGTTTCGGTCCTGTTTAAGGAAGGCGAACAGAAGGACTGGTTAAAATTAGGTCTTTTTGATTCTGATTTTAAAAATATATCGTATGTGTTCAAGAAAAATACGCGGGCAGAAGATTTCCTGCTGTATGATTTTGCCATAGTGAATGACGGTAATTTCATAGCCGGTGTGGGAGAAAAAGGCCGGGCCTGGGTTTTTGTAACAGATGTAAATAACGAAAAAATACTGTGGGAAAAGACCTTTCCAGAATATAGTAAATTTACTGGTGTTGAGTTTTCGCCTGATGGCAAAACGCTTTTTGTTGTTGAAAAAGTCAGGTATATTGTCGCTCTCGATTCAGCAACAGGCCGGACCATTAGAGTTTTTGAAATGCCGTTGTATAATACCCCCAGTCACCAAAAGCAGAACATTTGCTGCATAGCCGTCAGCCCGGATGGTCGAACGCTTGCCGCAGATACCGAGCCTGCAAGCACCGTATGGTTCTGGGATATCGAGACGGGTAAAAAAATCACATCATTTCATGCAAATGAATTTACGGTTTCTGATATTGCCTTTTCGCCGGACTCAAAATACCTTGCTACAGGTTGTATGGTCAGTTCTGAAATTAAAATCTGGAAAGTGCCTCAGCCAAGGTAGCTAATAAAAATATATGACACAAAAAACAGCAATAATAATTGGTGCAGGACCTGCAGGTCTTACGACGGCATTCGAATTGCTCAATAAGACTGATATCAAGCCTGTAATCTTTGAGCAGACAGGGGATATTGGCGGCATTTCCAAGACCGTCAACTACAAAGGCAATCGTATTGATATTGGCGGCCATCGGTTCTTTTCAAAGTCGGACAGGGTGATGAAGTTCTGGCTTGATTTGTTTCCGGTCGAGGCTGACCCTCAAAAACAAGATAAAGTAATGCTGCTTCGAAATAGAATTTCCAGAATTCTTTTTATGCGGAAATTTTTCGATTACCCCATCTCGTTGACCTTAAAAACAGTGGCTAATCTCGGCTTTTTTAGAACCCTTAAAATTACAGCCAGTTATATAAAAGCGAAAATCTATCCCGTAAAAGAGGAAAAATCGCTTGAGGATTTTTTAATTAATCGTTTCGGCAGGGAGCTTTATAAAACATTCTTCAAAGATTATACAGAAAAAGTATGGGGTATAAGCTGTGATAAAATTCATCCTCAGTGGGGCGCCCAGCGAATAAAAGGGATTTCGATAAAAAGAGCTATAAAGCATGCTATTAAAGCGGCTATTCGCAGGGATATGTCAATAGGTCAGAAAGAAATAGAAACCAGCCTCATAAGTCAGTTCTTATATCCTAAATATGGTCCCGGACAATTATGGGAAACTGTTGCGGATATTGTAAAATCAAAAGGCGGCCAAATTTATCTAAACCATAAGGTAATAGGCTTAAAAAATCAAAATGATAAAATCGTTTCCCTGAGAGTTAGAGATGAAAAAACGAAAGAGCTGAAGGAGTTTAAGGCGGATTTTGTTTTTTCAAGTATGCCTGTGAGAGATTTGATAGAATCAATGGGACAAGGTGTTCCTGATAAAGTAAAGAAAATTGCGGCGGGTTTGTGCTACAGAGATTTTATTACTGTAGGTCTGCTGGCTAAAAAGCTAAGAATAAAGAATGACACGAGCATAAAAACGATTAATAACATCGTACCGGACAACTGGATTTACATTCAGGAAAATGACGTCAAAATCGGTCGCCTTCAGATATTTAACAACTGGAGTCCTTACATGGTTGCCGACCCGGATACCGTCTGGCTGGGTCTCGAATACTTCTGTAATGAAGGAGATGAGCTTTGGTGTATGGAAGACGAAAAATTCAAAAAATTTGCGGCCGCAGAACTTGAAAAAATCGGCATAATTGAAAAAAAGGATATACTTGACGGTGTTGTTATAAGGATACAAAAGACTTATCCCGCTTATTTTGGCGGTTATGACCGGTTTGATGTCATAAGGAATTATACGGATAGTTTCGACAATCTTTTTTTAATCGGTCGCAATGGCATGCATCGCTACAACAATCAGGACCATTCAATGCTTACGGCTATGACCGCGGTTGAGAATATTATTAAAGGCGTAAAAAGCAAGGATAATATCTGGCAGGTCAACAGCGAAGAAGAGTATCACGAGACAAAGATAACCGCAGTGGAAAATCTGACGGAAGCCTATACTGCGGAAAGGAAATAAACCGGTTGATATGATGGATAGTTTGAAAAAGTTTGTTCCCCAAAACGGTAATCAGGCATTCTGGTTATCTTTTATTATTTGTCTTTTGGGTTGCTGTGTAATTCTTTTTGTGATTTCACCAATTACGGGCTTAAGCAAAAATTTTGGTGCGGGCAATGACGGCTACATCCAGCTTGCCAGGAGTATTGTTGCCGGCGACGGTTATGTTTTTGAAAAAGGCGGTTCTCCGGTTTTTCATCGTCCGCCGCTGTATCCGTTTTTCCTTGTGCCGGTAGCTCTCTTTCCTGAACACTTGCAGCGATATGTTATTGTTATTCCGCAAAGTATTCTCGTTGGTTTTATCGGAATGATGATATTTAGAATAGCAAAACAGTTATATAATAAAAATGTGGCAGTGACGGCATTATTGCTCTTTCTGGTCAATCCCTGGGTTTACTGGAATGCCAAAAATCCTATGACGTCGATTCTGCAAACGTTCTTGTACCTGTTTTTTGCTTATTTTGCGGCGATTGAGTTATTAGACGTTTTTGGTCTGTTGAAGGAAAAACTAAAGTATGGATTTATAGTGCGAGGCATTATTATTGGTTTAACAGGTGCAAGTCTGGCTCTTTCTCATGCGGCTATGCTGGCAGTGGTTTTTATTTTTACATTTATTTTGTTTATCACAGCTCTTTGCAAAAGCACAAAACATTTGTTAGCCATGCTGATAATGGTGATGGTTACGGTTTGTCTTATTGCTCCATGGACTTATAGAAATTGGGTAGTGTTTAATAGGTTTATACCAGTATCTGGCGGTGGAGGGCTTGATTATTTTAACGGTAATATGCATTGGACAGGGATTGAAGCTGAACCGCGAAGAAGAAGTGAAGATTTTATTGATGCGAGTTTTCGAATCATGGGGATAGAAGGTACTGAAAAGACGCTCACTCACTGGAAGGGGTTTATAGATATAAAGCTAGAAGAACTTGCCAACAGAAAAATGATTGAACACATAAAAGAACACCCTGCTTTATTTATAAAAAAACTTGTCTTAAATGCGATAGAGTATTATTTTCCTGCGTTTGTCAAACCTTTTCTTGCAGTCAAAGTTATAACGGCCGAAAAATGGGCTTTAAGCGTTTTTTATCTGTTTTTATGGATTATGGCGATTGCCGGAATTTTCAGCAACTGGCGTATCGGTTTGTTTTTGTTGGCGGGAATAATTCTCTATGCGGTCTGGTATTTTCCTTTTGCTACTTTTATTACACATTCACTTTATAATCTGGGGACAATACCTTTTCTTTGCATTTTGTCAGCGACAGGAATTGTTTTTCTTTTTTCTAAAATCTTCAATCTTCAATCCTTGTCCTGAGCGAGGTCGAAGGATTAACTCTTCAATTTCTTTACAGCCCCTCTTAAGCCTTCCATTTTCAAAAACCCTTTTTTCCATATAACCACGGCAGAGATTGTAACTGTAACAGCTAATATAACTGCCGCGTACCTGTGTCTTAATGGGCACATTATCAATCCTATCACCGCATACATACCGGCGAGAATATAACAGATACCAACAGTTTTTTTCAGAGGTATTCCTCTATCTATCATTTGGTCGTATATGTGACCGCGGTCCGAAACAAATAAAGGCCTTTTATTTAACAATCTTCTTGCCAGCGCCACTGCCGTATCGAGAATAGGAAGTCCGAATATCATTAATGATGCCATCCACCACAGCGGCTGTCTTTCCGTGAACAGTATCATCATTGCCGCCACGACAAAGCCTAACAACATACTACCTGCATCGCCCATAAATATTTTTGCAGGTGCTTTATTGAAGGGCAAAAATCCCAAAGTACCTCCGACAAGAGCCAACCCGACTATCGCACGAATAGGATCGTAAACACTTGATTGATTCCATGTACCAATATGAATAGTCAGAATAAGCATACCGATAGTAATAATAGCGGTTACTCCGGCACACAAACCGTCGAGGCCGTCGATTAGATTAAGAGAGTTCGTAGCTCCCAAAACAAAGATTATAACTATTAGCACACCCAGAATAGGATCTAGTATTGGCGGTAGCGTTAGGCCTAATTGTGTAAAAATAATCTCGAGATTTGGCCTGATTCCGACAGCTATTAAAATAATAGCTGCAAGCATCTGTCCAAAAATTTTCTGAAAAGGTTGGATATTAAAGAGATCATCAATTAGACCCACGAAACATGTCACCGATGCTCCCGCCAATATTCCTATAAGAAGTTTCATGGATAATTTAAATATCTCGGTAGGTTCAAAGAAAGTTATCCCTGTCAAAATACCTGCGGTGAAACCTAAAAGGATACCAAGTCCCCCAAGATAAGCGATAGGATGAGCATGTGTTTTGACTGTTCCATCGGGTTTATCTACAACACCGAATTTAAGAGCGATTTTTTTGCACAGCCATGTTCCTGGTAATGCCGCTACGAAAGAGATTAGCAACACCGGCCAGAATGGTAATATCCAGCTTATTTCCTTATACGGTCCTACAATGTCTGTAAGCACTTTATATTCTCCATCAAGTTTTTAACCAGACTTCAGCGTCATATCGCAGCATTGTCAGATTATTTTTAAAACAGTCGAATTTAATTTTAAGATTTTTGCCGCATAGTTCCTGCAAAATCCATTTCGGGAAATTTGCACCGGCCTTTATGGACAATGGCGCTCCTCCGCCAAATCGCGGATTGATTTCTATGAATTTTATTTTTTCATTTTTGGTTTGTATCAACTGAACGGTAATAACTCCCGGACCCGCACCGAGTTTTTTTATCAGCTCTGTTGTTCGGCGTATTATTTTGGAATCTTTGATTATTTTACTCTTGCTGACCTCGCCTGTTCTTGTCTCAATGCGTTTTCTTGGCACGACGCATCTGGCCTGAAGTTTAAAGTCAACGAAAGCATCGCAGGTGAATTCCTGTCCGTCAATAAATTCCTGAACGATACAGTTTGGGATTTTTTTTGTATAGAAAATAAGCTCCCTGTGGTTTCTGGCTATGGCATTTCCTTTACTTGCGTAGCCATCCCAGGGTTTTAAGAAACAAGGATATTTGAGATTCTTTTTGGCAAGTGCCTGTTTGGCGGTTAATGTTTTGGGAGTATCGAAACCGTTTTTAATAAGGAATTTGAAAGTCTCTCGTTTATCCTGACAAATATTTACAACCTGTGGTTTTGACACAAGCACAATGCAGCCGGCAGCAGCGAATTTGTCCTTGTTTTTGGCAAGAATTTGTAAATCGAGGTCAACTGTCGGCACCAGCAGCTTTACATTGGCTTGTTTAACAATTTTTAGAAGCTGTTTTATATAGCCTTGATGGGTTGTGGGTTTGACAATAAATTTCTTGTCGCAAAGCTGAAGGGCGGAGCTTAGTTCTGTTGTTTCGGTGCCGAGAAATCGGCAGTTAAGTTTTAGCTCTTTTGCGGCTTTTTTGAAGCTGTTTAGAAGGGATACTCTTCTGCCGATGCAGGTAAACAGGATATTAAAATCCTTGCTTTTTGGCTTTTTGCAGCTTATCATAAGTTATAGTACCAAAAAAGGTTAGTGAAAGTTTAACTGTTTATAGGACCTTTGTCCATAAAATTATAACAGTAGCAGCATACTTGATTTTCGGCGATTTTGACAGGGTTTTTAAGTGATAAAATGCATTGTTTTTGATATGGATGACACCCTTTACGATGAGATAGACTACTACAGAAGCGGTTTCACTGCGGTAAGTCGGGTCGTGAAGAGTGATTTTGGATTGGCCGGCGAAGCTGTTTTTAAAACCCTGTGGGAAATTTTTAATTCCGGCAATCACAAAACCACTTTTGATGCCGCCGCCGAAAAACTTGGGATTGTCTTTGATGCTGCATATATAGAAAAGCTGGTAAATGTATTTCGCGCTCACGAACCTGATATAAGTCTTCCTTCTGAAAGCAGGATGGTTTTGGAGAATTTGAAAAGTCATTATAAACTTGGACTGATTACCGATGGCTATCTGCCGGCTCAGGAGTTGAAGGTAAAAGCGCTCGGACTTGAAAAATATTTCGATTATATTTTATATACGGAAAAGCTCGGCAGGGAGCACTGGAAACCTTCGCCTAAGGCTTTTGAGAAATTACTCGCTCAGTTTACTGTTTCTGCCGACCAGTGTGTTTGTGTGGGTGATAATCTTGAAAAGGATTTTTTGTCTCCGAATCAGATGGGCTTTAAAACAATCAGAGTTGTGCGTAAAAGACGGATTCATTTTGGGAAAGCACCGTCACAGCAGGCTCAGCCGCATTACGAAATTGATTCAATTGCAAAGTTGCCGGATTTATTGGGGAAAATAAATGCTGTATAGATTCATAAAAAGGCTATTTGATATTTTTGTTTCTTTATTGGCAGTCCTGATATTGCTGCCTGTTTTTGCAGTTATAGCTATAGTAATAAAACTGAGCGGCAAAGGCCTGGCCATTTTCACTCAAACCCGTGCCGGCAAAGACGGAAAGCCTTTTACATTTTATAAATTTCGCACAATGAAAGCTGATGTTGACCCGTTCGGCGCAAGTCCTAAATCAGGCGAAGACCCTCGGCTGACTAAAATAGGTGTTTTTTTACGTAAGTATTCGCTCGATGAATTACCGCAGCTTTTTAATGTATTAAAGGGTGATATGAGTCTTGTCGGGCCGAGACCTTTATATCTTGAGCAGATGGCCGAATGGGATAATCGGCAGAAAAAAAGACTTCTCGTCAGGCCCGGCCTTACGGGTCTTGCTCAGGTTAGCGGCAGAGGCGAACTTACGAGGGAAGAAAAGCTTGCTTATGATGTTGAGTATGTCGAAAAGGCATCACTGCTGTTGGATTTTAAAATAATTTTTCTGACGCTCTGGCAGGTCCTGGCAAGCAAAAGTATTTATGAAAAAAGATATTCACAGACCGAAGAAACAAGGGGACAAAAAAATAAAAACGGTCTTTAGTATACTTCTGTTGACCTTTGCGTTGACAAACGCGGTTTTTGCTCTCCAGCCGCAGCAGGTTCTTATAATTGCTAACTCTGACGTCAATGAATCGCTGCAGCTTGCGCAGTATTATTGCGGCAAAAGGACTGTGCCGGCCGGAAATATTCTAAAAATCCCGCTTGGCCAAAACCTTTCTGAGGAAATAAACCGGCCGCAATACAATAATGTTTTGGCTGCCGCGGTAAAAAAAGAGCTTCAGGAAAACAGATTGCCCGGCGAGATTAAATGTCTCCTGACCTTATATGGTGTCCCGATAAAAGTCGGTTCTGCCGGACCGCTGAAAAATTCAGAACAGCTCGTTTTAAAGCTCTCTGCGATGCTCGGTGAGAAAAAACAGCGGTTTGGAAGCTTGTTGTATGAGCTTAATCATCTCGGCAGACAGGAACTGATAGATCAGAATACCGCTCAGGCGGAATCTTACGAAAATGCCTCCAGGCATCTGGACGATGATATAAAGCAGGCCTTAAAAAGAATTGAATATGTTGAGCGGCAGGATATCCGAAAAGAGCAGTATGATAAATTAATAATTCTTCTGAAAAGTTTTTATGGCCCTGTTTACGCTCAGCAGCGGGCCGGGCAGTTGCCGCAGGTTTCGTTTAAACTTTCTATGCTTGAGGAGAGAGAACTGCGCGAAGCCGGCCTGATTTTACAGGCAGCAGAGCGGCAAAACTGGGATATCCCCAAAAAGCTCGATATGAATTTTTATCAGGCTGCTGAATCTGCCGGCGGCCTTGTTATGGTTATTTCGAGTCTGAATTCTGATATCGGCAGATGCAAAGGCGCTGAAACCGCTGCTTCAGTTGATAGTGAGCTTTCAATGGTTTTGTTTGAGGATTATGACCTTTACCGCTGGCAGAGAAATGAACTGCTCGACTCCCACTTGTTTTTGCCGACAAAGACGTTGATGGTTTCAAGGCTGGATGGACCTTCGGCCCAAATCGCTGCCGGTTTGGTTGACAAGTCGATTATGGCCGAGAAAAAAGGTCTTTCCGGCAAGGCCTATATTGATACGCGGGGGCTGAATATTGCAGGACAGATCTCGCCGTATTCGTTTGAATTTTTTGATAAATCTCTGCATTCGCTTGCCGCAATGCTTAAAAGACGTACTTCAATGAATGTTGTAGTTGAGAACACGCCGGCGCTTTTTGCTCCAGGCTCCTGTCCGAAGACGGCGATTTACTGCGGCTGGTACAGCTTAAAAAAATATATTGATGCGTTTGATTTTGTTCCCGGCGCCGTTGGGTTTCATATAGCAAGTTTTGAGGCTATGGACTTGCGCGATGCGTCAAGTTCCAAATAGTGTCCCGCCATGCTTTCGCACGGCATAACCGCTACATTGGGACCGGTAGATGAACCTTATCTTATGTCATTTCCTGAGCCGGACAAATTTTTTGCTGAATTGCTTGACGGCAAATGTCTTGTCGAGGCCTTTTATAAAACAAATCCCTTCAATTCCTGGCAGCTTGTCCTCATAGGCGACCCGCTTTATAGGCTCAACATTAAGTAGCAGTTCCTTTTTTGCTCATCAGACGCCAGATGAAAAGCGTTAATGCTATTGAGACAAATGCGCTTATAATTGCTGTTAAGCCGAATGGTTTGTCCGTCAACTGTGCATAAAATTTTACGATAATAATTGTTCCTGCCGGCGGTGCGAAAAATATCGGCAGGAGTTTATTTTTTCTGAGGTTTAGACCGGACACTGAGGACAGGTACTTTATCCACGCAGCGGTTATAATCGCAAAACCCGTCATATAAGCAGCGGCTTCATATATCGAATTCTGTGGTATAAGTTGTGACCTTACGATACCCGGTACAAACAACGGACAGACTGTAACGAGTATCATTGCTATATGATAGGAGGACAGAACAGTAGCCATTGCCATTGCGACAGCCAAACCAAGTATATTGGCCGCAAAATCACTTATATCCGTCGAGCGATTCATAAATTGTTGTGATAATTCATCCGCAAGGCCGTAAAGTATAACAATTGTCGACAACAGCCAGAGGCGCAGTTCTTTCCAGTTAGCTTTTTTGTCAAAACTCCTGCTGAGCCATAGTAAAAATGCCAGTACCATATAGGCGAAAAAGTGCATAGTTTTATCGCTCATACCCATCTGTCCGGTCCAGCTGGGCACGGGAATATGTGTGGCGATAAATATACCCACCCAGTAAAATATCAGGATAATTGTAAAGAATTTCTGGTCTTTGCCTGTTTTCATAGCATCGGTTCTTGGAAAACCCGCCCCAGGCGGGTAAATGTTGTTTTTATATCATATTTGGTTATCATAGACTACTTAATTTATTTTTCAGGAGAAGTATATGTTTGAATCTTTGGTAAAGGAGCTTACGCAGGAGCCGGTCTGGACGATGGTTGGTTTTGTAGGCCAGCTTACTTTCGGCGGCAGATTTATTCTGCAGTGGCTTGTCAGTGAGTACAAAAAGAAGTCTCACGTGCCGGTAGCCTTCTGGTATTTGTCTCTGGTAGGCAGTATTATATTGCTTGCGTACAGCATTCACAGAACCGAGCCGATTTTTATACTCGGTTTTTCGCTCAACGCGATTATTTACATTCGCAATCTGCATCTTATACATAAACATAAGCAGACCGGCGATGTTACCGTAATTGAAAAAGATGAAGACTGATTTTCGAAAGGCGATGAAAATGAAAAAGAGCTTAATAATTTTCGTTTTATTGGTTTGTTTTTCGGCAAGTCTTTTTTCGCAGGTTGCCCCTGTCGCCCCTGTTGTAACGGTGATAAGGCTGCCGGAGCCGGATTTGAATGGGAGCATTTCTCTTGAGCAGGCGATTAAAAATCGCAGAAACATTCACCAGTTTACCGCCGAACTTTTGAAGGTAAATCAGATAAGCCAGTTATGCTGGTCGGCGCAGGGCATAACGGACCCCAACAGAGGCTTAAGGGCCGCTCCTTCGGCAGGCGATTTGTATCCGATGCAGTTATATGTTGCTCTGCCTGACGGCCTTTATCTTTATTCCCCGCAGGACAACGCTCTTGAAAAGAAAATCAGCGGCGATGTCAGGCCGATACTTTCTGCGGCGTCTTTTGGACAGAGGGTAGTGCAGAATTCGCCCTGTGTTTTTGTAATTTCCGGCTCGGTAATAAAGCTTGAAGCCAGGTACCGCGGCAAAGGCGAAAAATTTGCATATCTCGAAGCCGGCCACATTGCTCAGAATATCCATTTGCAGGCGGTCTCTCTCGGTCTTGGCTCGGTCCCTATCGGCGTATTTGAACCCAAATCGGTCGCCGGAATCTGTAAGCTTCCTGAAAATCTTGAGCCGTTATATCTGGTTGCTGTAGGCTATCCGGCTGCAAGGCCGTCTCTTGAGCCGGTTGTCGCACCTGCTCCTGTTGTATCGCCTCCGCCGGTTAAACCGTCGTCGGATATTCGTAATAAACGCGTTGTTATTTTTGTGCTGGATAAGTATTTCGATGATACGGAATATTTTGATATTGAGGATACGTTTCAGATAGCGGGTATTCAGCCGGTTGTCGCCAGTTCGGTTGTTGGCGAAATAAACGGCATAGACAGAAATTCCATAACTGCGACGGTGCTGTTCAAGGATGTGAAAGTTGACGATTATGACGCCTTTGTTTTTGTCGATGTTCCGGTAAGCGCAAGAAATTATTTTAACGATAAGAATATATTGAATCTTGTGCGTCAGGCGAACGAAAAAAATAAAATACTTGCCGCGATTTCTACTGCCCCTGCCATATTTGCAAATGCCGGCATTGTCAAAGGAAGAAATGTTACATCTCTTGCTTCTGAACGCAGCAAGCTTATTAGGGCCGGAGCCGAGTGGAAGAATACCTCGCTTGAAATCAACGGCAACATAATAACAGCCGCCGATACTCAGAATTCTCGGGAATCGCGAGTGCCTAAGCGATTTGGAACTGCTGTCTTGCGACTCTTAAGGCAGCAGCCTGATTAAAATTTATTTTATACAGCAGCGGCAAAAACGTCATATTCGCTGCCGAACTGCCGCAAATAACATAGTGTATAAAGCCTGTAAAAACTCGACAGCGGCAGTAATATCACCGTCCCTATGTAAGGAATAAACAATACGGCACTTATGCAGCAGAAGCAGCAGCCGATAAATATCATTGCCACCACAATTGCTCCGAGGCACAGCAGTATCACGACCTTGAAAAGCAGGTAGAGCATAATCTTCCAGAAATTCTGCCACAGCATCGGCAAAAATTTCCCCCACGCCGCAAATACTCCGGTTCTTTGTCGATACATTATCGGCACGATGAAATCGAAGGTTAGTGCCTGAACAGTGCCGAAGAAGGATACTGCTGTGAAAATGGCCAGCATTACGACGAAAAACATCGCAGCAGCGATTATGACGTTGGCGTCTCCGGATTTGAGAAGCGAAAAAAGCCAGACTGTCAGGATGCCCAAAGGCATCATACATATCATAGCTGCCGCGATTAACAGCGCTCGAAACCCCAAAAGTCCGTTAGCTTGTTTTTTGAATGTTTTCCACGGCTCTATAATATGGCCTTTGTTTTTTGCAAGACAATCGAGGAACATAAATTTACCTCTGCTGCTGAGCCACAGGAGAACAAGCATAACAGCGGCAATTATGGTAACAGCCGCAATAGCGGCAAAAATTATGAATACTATATGAATCTTGCAGAACTCAACCACTTGAGCCGGTATTTGTCCTCCATCGTGGTCGCCGCCACCTCCGCCGTAACCCCCGCCGCCGCTGCCTTCGAGCAATCCTGCAAGCCATGCGCAAAAACCGATTATAAACCATTTCTCAAGATTAAATGGTCTAAACAGAATAGTTTTTGTTCTTTCTATAGCCTCGTTTACAGGCTCGATTACGCTTATGGTCTTGTTGATGGCATTCATAAAAAACTCCTGTTTATGTTACCATTTTCGCCTTATTGGTATTCCTGCGTCGATAAGTTTATCTTTTATTTGCTTGATTGTAAACATTTTTGTATGAATCATACTCGCTATGATTGCCGCGTCTGCCTTTCCTTTGGTAAAAACGTCAATCAGGTGCTGGCACGTCCCGCCGCCGCCGCTTGCTACCACAGGTATCCCGACGTTTTCCGCAATCAGTCTTGTAAGGTTAATTTCAAAACCCTGTTGTGTCCCGTCGGCATCGACGCTGTTTACTACTATTTCGCCTGCGCCTGACTGTTCGGCTCTTTTGGCCCATTGCAGGGCGTCAAGTCCCGTTCTTGTCCGAAAACCCTGGATTGTTATTTCATATCCGCTCGGAAATTTGCTGCTCTTTTCGACCTTCACAGGGTCCATTCCCAATACAATGCACTGCGAACCGAATAGTTTCGCACCTTCAGCGATAATATTCGGGTTTTGCACCGCAAGAGAGTTTACGCTCACCTTTTCAGCTCCCGCAAGGAGCACTTTTCTCATATCTTCGATATTTTTTATCCCGCCTCCGACCGCAAACGGTATATGCACTGCTTTTGCGACTTCACGAACCATATCAATATCTATCTCTCTTTCCTCTGCTGAGGCGGTTATATCATAAAAAACCAGCTCGTCGCACCCGCCCTCGCTGTAAGCGACAGCCATTTCAACAGGGTCGCCGAGGTCGATGTTATTCTGGAATCTTACGCCTTTGGTTACCTTGCGGGCTCTGACATCCAAACACGGTATTATTCTTTTCGTCAGCATATCCCGTCCCACTTACTGAAGTTTTCAAGCAGTTTCAGACCGATTCTGCCCGACCTTTCGGGGTGGAATTGCACCGCGGCAAGATTTCCCTTTCCTGCTGCGCTTGCGAAAACAGCATCCGCGTATTCAGTTTGCCCGATGATTATTTCTTTTTTTGAAGGTGCCGGATAAAAACTGTGCACAAAATAAAATTCGCTCTGGTCTTCAATACCGGTAAAAACAGGATGCGGTTTTACAATTTTTACCGTGTTCCAGCCCATCTGCGGAATTTTGCATAATTTATCGGAGGTTTTGAACTTTTTTACGCTGCCTGCCAGTATGCCTAAACACTTTGTCCCGCCGTCTTCTTCGCTGCTCTCGAATAGTACCTGCATACCGATACAGATGCCTAAAAAAGGAACGCCGTTAGCGATTACCTTTTGAATGGTGTCGATTATCTTTAGTTTTTTTAGGTTATCCATCGCTGATTTTGCCGCCCCGACGCCCGGAAAAACTATTTTTTCCGCCTGTAGAATCTCCTGGGCCTTATCGGTGATTTTAACCTCGCATCCGATGTATTCGAAGGCTAATTGGACGCTTGTCAAATTCCCCGCTTTGTAATCTATTATCGTTATCATATTTATCAATCTTCATTCTTCATTCTTAAATCTTCAATTATTTTTCCCCCGCCAGCACTTCAGCGATATTCAAGCCGTGGTCTTTTATGCGTCTGTATGCATTGAGCATATCGGTATAAATAAGACTTTTCAAAGGTTTTACAGTGCCCTTGCTTACGCGGGCAAGGTGTTCACTGCGGTATCTTTTCATCAATTCTGTTATGGCTTTGCCGTCGCTTTCGGCCAATGCAAGAATATTCGTATCGGCATTTTTCGCAGCTTCATCTATGCGACAAAGGTAATCAGCCGTATTATCATGCAGGTCAATTATGGCGGCCAGACCTTCGGGGCTTATTTTCTGCCCGGACTGGCGGAGCTTGAGATTCAGTTTCAGAATATTGGCTATATAATCGCTTATAGATTCGAATTCATCGGCCATTCTTAGCTGCCTCCGGCTTTCCTCGGCCACTTCGTGCGGGATACTGCCTTCGATAATAGAGCTGATAAACTCGACAATCTCTTTTTGTATTACGTCCAGTTCCCTTTCTTTTTGGAAGATAGGCTCGGCTTGTGCGGGTTTTTCGGTTTGACTGCTCGGCAGCAGAATAATCTCTTTGAGATTTTTCATCATTTGTATTACTGTCGAACTCATTATGAGGATTTCTCTTCTGGATTGTTCAATACCGAGCGCCGGCGCATCGATAAAGCGTATATTAAGTGCGGTAAGACGGGGTTCTTCCGGCACGCCTCTATCTGGCACTATTTTATAAAGAAATTTAGCCAGCAATTTGGGCAGCGGCATAAAGACTATGACATTGGCGACATTGAAGGTTGTATGTGTTGCCGCGATACCCTTCATTACATGCGGAAATACAGTTCTGCCGTTGATAATCTCCGGCGTTGCCATATCGACCCCGACCATCCACTCGATAACTTTAACGAAAAGGGGGAATATCGATATCACCCACATAACGCCGATAATATTAAATAGCGAATGTGCAAAAGCCGCTCGTTTTGCGTTGCGGTTTGCCGGCAGTGCGGCCAGTACCGCGGTAATTGTCGTGCCGATATTTTCGCCCAGTACCAATGCTGCTGCTGAGTGGAAATCGATAATGCCGTTGTAGGCCAGTCCCATTGTTATGCCGACAGTTGCAGCCGATGATTGGACGATTGCCGTAACAAGAGCGCCTGTCAGGCAGCACCTGATTGCGCCCCAGTAGGAGTCAGCCGTGAATTTCGCGAACCACGCCTCAAATGCCGGCATCTGTTTTATTGGTGCAAGGCCGCTTGTCATCAGCTCCAGCCCGAAAAATATCATACCAACGCCCATGCCCACGATAGTATAATAGCGGAAGCGATTGTTTGATGTGAAGAAAGACAGGATTATCGAAGCCCCCAAAAGCGGCAGCCCGTATTCTGTAAGATTTATTGCCAGAATCCACGCCGTTACTGTCGTTCCGATATTTGCCCCGTAAATAACCCCGATAGCCTGCGTCAGCGTCATTATCCCCGCGTTGACCATACTCACCAGTATTACGGTAGTTGCACTGCTGGATTGGATGAGAATTGTAACAATAATGCCGACGCCGCAGGCCACAAAGCGGTTATTCGTTACAACCCCTATGAGTTTGCGAAGCCGATCGCCGGCAACAGCCTGCATACCTTCGGACATATTTTTCATGCCCAACAGGAACAGACCAAGTCCCCCGACTATACCGAAAATCATATCCAGAACGAGCTTGCAATCCATAGCATTTTTCCCAAAGGATTGATTGCTAAAGTACTACCGGAATTTGGCAGGCAGTATAACCGGTAGATGTAATTTAGAAAAGTTAAAAAAGTTGCCGACTGACAAAAAACTGATATAATTACATATTTATTGACGCAAATTACTGAAAGGGCATAAAAATGTCAAAAATTGTCTCTGTTGTTTTATTGGTCGCAACTGTTTGTTTCTTCACAGGATGCGATAAACAGCCGCAGGAAAACAAACAACCATCAGCAAAAGAAAGTGAAAATACAATGACAAAACAAAATAGCGAAGCTAAGCCTGCCGTAACCGGCAATGCGACAAAAGGTGCAACAAAAGTCAGGATTTCAACCAGCAAAGGTGATATTGTCCTTGAGCTTAATGAGGAAAAGGCCCCCGTTAGCTGCAAAAATTTCCTCCAGTATGTTCAGGACAAGTTTTATGACGGCACGATTTTTCACCGTGTTATAAAGGGTTTTATGATTCAGTGCGGCGGTATGACCGCCGATATGCGTCCAAAACAGACGAAACCGCCGATTATTAACGAGGCGAAGAATGGTTTAAAGAACGACCGCGGCACTATCGCTATGGCTCGAACTTCAAATCCCGACAGTGCGACTTCTCAGTTTTTTATCAATCACGCAAATAATGACTTTTTAAATTATGGCGTCCGCGACGCCGGCTATACGGTATTTGGCAAAGTTGTTGAGGGAATGGATGTCGTTGATAAAATCGCAGAAGTTCCAACCCACCCCGGCGATGTCCCTACCGAAACGATTGTTATAAACTCGATTCGCGTTGAATAAAGTTTTTAAATTCGAGTTTATTTGTTTTTTAGGGAATCTCGCCGACAGGCTAATCCACAATTTTTATTTTTTATCTTTTATTTTTAATTTTTAGTATACTATCGCCGCGTATCCGACGCTTTCGCTGCTGCTCTGGCCGAACTTTATCTCCATAACCTCATTACTGTGCGTATGGGCTAATAAAACGCCTTTAATCTTGCCAAGTGCCTTAGCGGCAGCTATTGTCGCCGCTACAGCCCCCGGCCCGCAGGCGTTCTGATTTTCCATAGATTCGGTTAGTATCCGTTCAGCCTTCATTTCGATCGCCAAAGTAATAAACGCTTTATCGTTAACGTTTTTCGCCCATTCGATTCCGTCCGGCCCGCTCCCTTTCGGATTAAAGCCGTATCGCGGCCCGTAGTGCGTCAAGTCCGTTGAGCCTATGCAGACGATTTTTTTATCGCCCGCCGCTTTTATACATTCGCCAACAGTGCTTCCGACAGCTATTACAGCTTCCGCCGGCGGCGCCAGTATCGGCACGATTTTGGCATCCTTGAAAAGATACTGAATAAAAGGCACCTGCACTTCAATGCTATGCTCGTATCTGTGAGCTTCGGGATTCGGTTTTGCGGATTTGTTTTTCCTGATAATTGCCGCAGCCAGTTCCTCATCAATTTTTATTTCACCCATCGGCATCTGCCAGCTTCCTTTATCATAAACCGCGGCAGAAGAATCAGAATAACTATGCACCGCGCCGAAGATAACGAATGTATCGACTTCTTTATTGGCTTTTTCGATTGCGGCAAAAGCCATTGCCGCCAAATCCCCGCTGAACGTCCAGCCTGCGTGCGGCACGATTCCCGCGACGATTTTATCGGGTAGTTTGCCGGTAATAGGGCGGTTGGCAAGGCAATCCGCGATTTCCGCTCTGCATTCTTTTTCGCTGCCGGGGTAGAACTGCCCGGCCACGACTGGTTTTCTTGCTGCCATAATAATCATCTCCTTACCTGTCCGCCTACGGCGGGCTTGCAAAGTTTCAGGTTTGAGTATATTATATTATCTGAACAATTTTAACCTTAATTTCAGGAAATACAATGGCTCAAATTGACAAAACCGTAGCGGTTGTAATGGGTTCAGACAGCGATATGCCTGTAATGAAGGCTTGTATTGATAAACTTAAGGAATTCGGCATTGAGCCGGTTGTTCGCATCATTTCAGCTCATCGCACGCCGGATATCGCCGATGAATTTGCCCAGGCAGCTGCCAAAAACGGCATTAAGGTCATAATCGCCGCCGCCGGTATGGCCGCTCATCTGGCCGGCGCCATTGCCGCCAGGACAACTCTGCCGATTATCGGCGTTCCGCTTGCCGCCGACCAGTCGCCTGCGGGAATTGATGCGCTCTTAAGCACCGTTCAGATGCCGCCCGGCATACCGGTTGCCTCTATGGCAATAGGAAAAGCAGGGGCGATCAATGCCGCAATTTTCGCAGTTCAGATTCTCGCACTCGGCGATGAAAAGCTCGCCGCCAGGCTCGCAGATTTCAGAAAATCCCAGCGACAAAAGGTTATCGAAAAAGATGACAATTTTGCTAATCTTTAGCAGGATTGTTACCCTGAGTGACCTGTCCTGAGTTGAATCGAAGGAGTCGAAGGGGCGTTTTAAAAAATTTATCCGTTTTCTCCGCTTCGCTGTTTTTTGACAAAAAATTCCTTAACTGAATAAATGACGCTCTGCATAGTATCGGTTTATGCAACAGGAAGAGCTAAAACCTTATGTTTTTTATCCTGAGGCATCTTATCCAGATGCACATGACAGTAAGCCTCGTGGTTATAGATACTCAAGGTATGTGTGCAGTTCGGAAACATACATTTCCTGTTATCAGCCGAAGTTTTCAGCGTTTTTCCCATCGTTACTCCTATAGGTAAATTACCAAACAAAAAAGCCGCAAAGGTTAGTTGTCTTTCTCTGCGGCCTTAAAGATTTTCTAATCTTCTGTATTACATTACTTATACCAAATTATTGGGCTTTGTCAAACAATCTCTTTTTTAAGGGATTGCCTCTTAAAACATCCGGCGACGGCCATTTTCATTGATTATTGAAAGGTTTGAGGCGAAAATAGCTGTATAGTCGGCTATAGTTTAGAAAATAACAGGCAAAAATGCGGAGGCAGATAATATGACAGAACAAGAAGGACAAGCCCCTTCGGCTGGTTCGACAAGCTCACCACAGGCAGGTTCAGGGCAGGACCCTTCGGCAAGCTCAGGGCAAGCAGCCAGCGGCATAACGCCGGAGACTCTCAAAAGTGCGCTAAAGGCGTTCAAAAAACGTCTTAAACTCACTGCTCTGGATGACGATTCGCGCCTTGGCAAAGGCGTCTTTTCTGCGGGCCATACGGGCATTTTTGCGATAAGGCCGCCTAATCAGTTTCCGCCCGAGGTTTGGGTGGAGTTATGTAAGCAGGGCAAGCTCCGCGACAGCGGCCACGGCCTCTATGAACTTGCAAAAGGCGAGCAGGACAGGGCATAAAAAATTTTGGTTAGCACCGCACCTATTTGATATTCAATCATTCCTATATTGCTGTGATAAAATGAATAGGTGCGGGGTTCGTTTCAGTTGTATTTATTGTAGCTTAATATTTCATCTATACTTTTTCTATGTTTATGCGGGATTTCTTCATCAGCAGAAAACCCAAGAGAAATTATAAGCTCCACCCTTTTAAGCTTTGGAATTGAAAGTATTTTCTTCACTTTCTTCTCATTGAACCATCCGAGTATGCAGGTTCCCAAGCCTTCCTCAGCGGCCCCAAGGCAGAAATGCTCTGCTGCAATGCCTATATCCATAAGACTGAAGTTCTTTCCTTTGACTATGCCCCCGAATTTAGCAAACATCTTCTGCCTTTCGGAAACCACTAATATCAGAACAGGCGCTTTTAAGGCAAAATAATTAAAGTTCAATATACCTTCAAAGGCGGCCTTGGCGGCATCTGCTTTAATTCGAGGGTCATCCACGACAAGAAATTTCCAGGGCTGTGAATTACAAGCCGAGGGCGCCAATCTGGCCCCTTCGATACATCGATTAATCTTTTCCTGCGGAACAGGAGTATTTTTATAATTTCTGACGCTGTATCTTTTATTTGCCAAATCCAGAAAATTCATATATTTCTCCCGGCTTAATCCTTTTTAAATTATTTTATTGGTTAGCCATTTTATTTTCTGCCAAACTTATCTCTTTGTCAACCCCGCACCAAAATAAAAATGTATTTAAAAATTATTCATATTTTATTTAGCCCTTTAATTTTTATCCCTTAGGGACATAAGGGGGGCCCGTCCATTTTGGACGCTGCTTACCAAAATGGTCGCTTTGTTTTAATTGTTTTTTGTAAAAGACTCTGCGCGAAAAAAATTATTTTTTCACCGGCCATTATGGTCGGCTGCGGAATTTTTTGTTTCGGCACACATAATTTTTTCACTTTCCTAACCCCTTGTCATTAAACCACTTAAAAAATTATCTTTTTAAAATCCCTCTTGGCACACAGGTTGCAATTATATATATCGCTGCCGCAATGTAGCGGACAGCGAGGACGAGAAGATAGATGTCTTCTTGGCAGTTTAGGTGCATAGAATGCTCGTCCTTGTAAAAGCAAATATTTTGGTAGTGGGACTCGGAGGTAGAAGCAATGCCTTAAAGGCGTTGCCCATTCGAGTCTGTGTTATACAAACCGGCTTCGAAGCCGGCCGTTCTTTGAAAAATGAAAATGTGGACAGTGTCATCAGTAAATGGAACCTTCCGGATGCCCCGGATGGCCGATTCCTGCGGAATCTGCGGTTGGCAAGACCTTATATACCGGTTATTGCCATAGTGGATTCGGGTGATGTAGAGCAGGAAGTAGCGGCTCGGAGCATTGGAGCATCAGCGGTATTGAGTAGTGATGTTACCGACAGGATGTTCAAGCGGATTATTTGTGAGGTTAGGGAGGGAGGCGAGAAAAGAAACAATAACTTCTTCTCCTCCTCCAAAGTGGGTTGTGATCGGACAGTGATAAATGATTGCAGCCCGCTCAAGAGCAAGCACGGCTTGGACCGTGATAATATAGGGCTCAGGAAGTTTTCTCCTCCTCCCAAATGAGTCGGGCTTGTGATCGGACAGTGAAAACGTCGGTTACAGCCCGCTCGAGAGCAAGCACGGTGCTGGGACCGTGATAATTATATAAGCTCATAAAGAGTTTTCTCCTCCTCCCACGAGTTAGGGTTATGACTGAACAGTGATAAAAGGTTATAACCCTCTCGAATTCAAGCACGGCTTAGCCGTGAAGAAAATAAAATAATTCATCTTCTGTATCTCCCATGAGATTAGGGTTGTGGACTGACAGTGAAACTTCGGCTACAACCCTTTGAGGAAAACCATGGTTTTAAGACCATGTTTTAGTTGGCTTACTAATGCGTGAAGCATCACCCAATGTAGGCCCCGGCCAAAGATCACTGTTCGGTCTTAGGTCGGGGCCAATTTTTTGCGCAGTTCAAAACATAGTGTAAATCTTAAGGGCTAAGGTTTATTTCTAAAACGATCATTGGGTCCAAGGGACATTTCTGAAACTATCATTAAAACAATTGAAATTTGAATGAGATAGTCTAAAATTGCTCCATCTTATATGGAGATAAAGATGGGCGATATAGACCTGGAAAAATACTCATCGGCGTTTACGCTTTCCGATATGGAAATATTTGTATTTCCAGAGCTGATGTATTCACTTCTTTTGGCAAATATAATGAGCCCAATCGTGTGGTCGTGGCGGCAGGAAGACTGCTTCAAGAAATTAGACGGAAAAGACCCCTATAAAAAACTGATGCGACTACGCCAATTCATTATGGACCAGTTCGAGTTCAACTTAGACCTGCAAACCTGGGGACTGACCAATAAGAACGCCGAAATCAAAAGATTCGAGAAATACCTGCCGGCAGGGGAAATCTCCAAAAGCAACGCACTGTTCGGATACGAAGGCGATACATATTACTATGATGTCGATATCAGGAAACATTTCGGCCTGGATAAATACAACGGCGATATTATACCATACTGGAAAACAGAAACTGCAGAAGCTATGAACGCCTTCCGCCTAAAAGAAGGCTATAAAACAGGAGCGGGGGAGTGCGTTTCCCTTTCAACCCTATATGCGGCGGCGGCATTTATCGTATGCGGAATACCACTTGAAGATATCTATATGGTTTTAACGCCGCTGCACTCGCAAAACTTTATAGATATAAACGACGGAGTTATTACCAATAACAGAAGATTAGTTACCAAAACGATGTGGTTCAACGGAACGGAACTGTCCAACAAAGCCCAAAGGGCCCTGCGAAATGAACAAATAACCATCGTCGCTCACACGAGCGGACTAGTCCACTGCCTTTATAAAGACGCTGCAATAGACAAAAATATATATAACGATTTTTGCGGGAAACTTAAAGGCTTTCTGCAGGCGGAATTGTCAACGGCAACAATGGTAAATTTCCTGCGGGCAAATCCGGATTATCAAAAATATTTTCAGTTCTGCAGGGACTGCCGGGGCAATCCGCAGTTCGTTAAGGCAGAAGACCTTTTTAACTACGAACATCTAAGCCCGCTGCGAGTTGCCGATTGTTCGCATAAACAAATGCTCGATGAGGTTTTCGACGGCGAGTTTTCGGGTGAGCCTTTTGCGAATCGAATTCAGTGCGAACAATTCGCGGAATTTATGAAGAAAAAAAGGCCGGATATCAGGACCGAGCAGGGCAGAAAAGAGATGGCGGGGCTTTTTGCGGATTATGTACCACATCCTGAAAAACTTATGGCTGAGCTTTATGATTTTCTGCATATTGAGCCCAAGCTCCCTGCGGGAGAGAAAAATTATAAACCGAGCGAGCCGATAAAAATATCAACGGAAATGTCCAGAGAGGAAATAATTGGTTATCTGTCGAATTTGCGAAAGACAAATACTATCGCAGATTTGGCGTTTTACGCTTATCGCGATATGGCAAGCTGCGACTGGAGGCCGTTTATAAAATCGGCGATTGAAAGAAGCCCGGTTTCAATTGAGATGGTAAAAGAAAAGAGTATTGAGCAGAGTTATCAGTGGCTCCAAGGTATGCCGAATGAGTCGATTTATGATAATCAGAGGTTGGCGCAGCCCGATGAGGTTGCAAATTACAAAACCGGCGATGGGATTGAAAAGGCGATTACGCTGGCAAATATTATCCACTGGCGAGAAGCGGAAAGAGAAATTACAATAAATATCAATAAAGACAAAGTTGTCGTTGAAGCGGAAACGAGATTTGAGTTCGCAAGTGCCAAACGGTTTCAGAAAAATATAATCATTGGCGACAAATAATATGACTACTAATCAATTTAAAGCATTAATAATTGTATCGGTGATATTTTTCATTGTTTGTTTTGTGATTATGCGTATTCATTCTATTCCTTTGGAAGAAGAGGCTCTTCTGTATATTATATTTTTTGGGGTGTTTGTTCTCGTTGTTGCGGCGGGGAAAATATGGGATGCTCGAAAATCAAATAAGGAAGATAAACAAGAGAATATTAATAATAAAAAATAAGAAGCAGTAGAACAAAACACTCGCAAAAAGATGGGGGGAGAATATAATAAGTTTTGAGTTTTTAGTTCTTAGTTTTGAGTTGTGGAGTTTTTCCGGAACAGATAAAATTCTGGATTCCCGCTTTCGCGGGAATGACAGATTGCTTCGGTTGCGACCTCGCAATGACATTATTGGTGGTTGATAAAAATGGAAAAGAAAAATTTAACGCAAATTTTGGCAAAGGGGGTAGTCATCGGCGATGGGGCGATGGGGACGATGCTCTACTCCAAAGGGGTATTCGTAAATACCTGCTTCGATGAACTTAACCTGACAAGCCCATCCCTCGTAAAAGAAATCCATCAGCAATACATCAATGCAGGGGCAGATTTTATCGAAACTAACACCTTTGGCGCTAACGAATTCAAACTCGCAAGGTTCGGACTGGCAGAAAAACTTGCGCAAATAAATTCGGCTGCGGTAAAAATAGCAAAAGAATGTGCCGGTGATAAAGCACTTGTCGCAGGTGCGGTCGGGCCATTAGGCGTCGATATCGCGCAAGGAAGCAGAATCAGCGAAAAAGAAATAATAAATACATTTTCAAATCAGATAAAAATATTAGCAGAGGCGGGCGCAGATTTCATACTTTTAGAAACTTTCGGGAATTTAAAAGAATTGCTTTTGGCGATAAAAGCGTGCAGCGAGGTTTGCGAACTTCCAATTGTGGCGCAATTAGCGATAAATGAATATAACGAGACTTTATACGGTGACAGGCTCGATACGGCGATAAAAAGCATTTCGGAAATTGAGAATATTGCCGCTGTGGGTCTGAATTGTTCGCTTGGGCCTGCGGCGATGCTGGAAAGCCTTGATGTAATTAAAAAAGCGACGACAAAGCCGATTTCATTGCAGCCTAACGCAGGTCTGCCGAGGAGCGTTGAAGGCAGAACGCTTTATATGTGCACACCTGAATATATGGCGGAATACGCCAAGAGATTTTATGAGAAGGGCGTGAAAATCATCGGCGGCTGCTGCGGGACAACGCCTGAGCATATAAGACAGATTGTAAAGGCGGTCAGGCCGCTGGAAAAAGCAGTTTCGGCGGGGCGTACCGAATTTCATTTAGCTCCCGCCACAAGTGGCGGGGTTAGGCCGCCGCGAACGGCGGCCGCTAAATGCAGTGTGGGACTAAAGGATAAATCGAAACTCGGAGCAAAACTCGCCACGGGGCAGAAGGTGATAACGATAGAGATTTCGCCGCCGAGGGGGGCGGATGTAACTGAACTTTTAGAAAGGGTGCGCATCTGTCAGAAAGCGGGCGTTGACGCGGTGAATATACCCGATGGGCCGCGGGCAAGTTCGAGACTGAGCGCAATGATAACGGCGATAAAAATCGAGCAGAGCTGCGGTATGGAGACGATTCTGCATTTCTGCTGTCGGGACAGGAATATAATAGCGATGCAGTCGGATTTGCTTGGGATTCATACGGTTGGTCTCAGAAATGTTCTTGTAATAACGGGCGACCCGCCGAAATTAGGCGAATATCCCGATGCAACGGGGGTATTCGACCTTGATTCGATTGCACTGACGAAGGTTGTCAGCGATTTGAACTGCGGAATTGATATAGCGGGTAACGGTTTTTCTTCGGCGACATCGCTTGCCGTAGGAGTCGGGGCAAATCCAGTCGCGACGGATTTGAAAAGAGAAATTGAAAGATATAAAAAGAAGGTCGAAGCGGGGGCGGAATTTGCCATAACGCAGCCGGTGTTCGACGCTGACAGCCTGAAAAAGTTTCTCGATGAGACAAGCAATTGTAAAATTCCGGTAATCGCGGGCATTTGGCCGTTTACGAGTTTTAAAAACGCAGAGTTTATGGCGAATGAAGTGCCGGGGGTTGTTGTGCCGCAAAAAATTCTCGACAGAATGGCCAAGACGAAAGACGCAAAGGACAGCAAAAAGGCGGGAATCGAGATTGCAAGAGAGCTTATGGAGCAGATAAGCGGATTAGTGGGCGGTTTTGCGATAAGCGCGCCGTTCGGGAATGTGAAAATGGCACTTGCAACGGCGGGAAAAATAGATATAAATCAGATTTAAGACAGCCACTCTTTCGGCTACGCTCAAGACAGGCAAGGCACTAAGACACGAAGAATTGAAATATATATATGGATAAGAATATTCAGCTAAAGGTTACGCTACTTTCGATTACGCCTGATGCGGAAAAGCTTATCGAAGAGGCTGGCAGGACGTGCTATCTGAGTTTCGACAAAATCGGAGCCGATTCGGCTAAGGATTTTATTCAGAAACTGATAAAAATTGGGCACGATTCGCCGCTGGAACACGCCTGCGCAACGTTCAGAATTGAAAACTGCTCGCGCGCGATGACGCATCAGCTTGTAAGGCACAGGTTAATGAGTGTTTCACAGCAGTCGCAAAGATATGTTGACGAGGATAATTTCAGTTTTGTAACGCCGCCGACGATACCGAAGGAATTTCAGAAAGAATTCCGCGACGATATGGAGGTCATCAGGCAGATGTATATCAAATGGCGTAATAAAGGACTTAAAAAAGAGGATGCAAGGTTTGTCCTTCCCAATGCCTGCACAAGCGAAATAGTCGTAACAGCGAATTTCCGGGAGTGGCGGCATATAATTAAACTTCGGACAAGCCCAAAGGCACAGTGGGAAATCAGGATTGTTTGTATGGAGATACTGAAAATTTTGAAAAATAAAGCTCCGACTTGTTTTAGTGATGTTGAAATCGGCCAGGAACATCCCAGCGATACACAATAATTTAGCCCCTGCCGTTTAAGGCGGGGTTTTAAGGCCGCCTCAAGTGGCGGCCGCTAAATAGAAGTTGGACTGACAAATTTCCAATTTTGTCGAGGCATACCAGCAGAAACAGGATTAGAGTTTATATACTCTATAGCTGATTGTAATGTTTCCTGATTATTTATAAATATTTTCCAGTATCCTTCTGTCCAGGGAGTATCTTTGCGGTTTAGCTTCTTTGTAGCTATACTTTTTAGCTGGTTGACAATATACCCGATTTTATATTCGGTGCGTAAAACAAGTATATGAATATGGTCTTTCATTATAGCACAGGCCGGTACTGTTAATTTCAATCCGCTGATTGTGTTTGCAAACGATTCAGCGATTGTCTGTCGTGATTTCTCATCTATGAAATATGGTTGGCGTTTTAATTTTCCTGATGTATCGGCCCAGAATTTATTCAAGTTTTCTTTATTTGGTATATTTTCTTGTTTACCATATTTTATCGGAGCGATTATTGTAAGTTTTTGATTATATATTTGCTTGGAAAATGAGCCTCTTGGGTCATTCGGCAGCCAGGTGCCATAAGTTGTGAAAACAATGTGATAGGCGATTATCATTACACCTCTCATTTAGCCCCCGCCGTTTGAGGCGGGGTTTTAAGGCCGCCCCAAGTGGCGGCCGCTAAATCGTTATATCTCATCGGTCTTTCGTTTTGTAGCGATGAATTTGAAGTTTTTTTCGAAGACTTCCTCGAAGTCGTAAACATTTTTAAATTCGTCTATCGTGTCCTCAGGACGGGCATACATCCATTTATGCTCGACCATAAGATATACGATGCTGCCGAAGTCGTAAGTGGATTTTATGCCGAGCCGATTTAAAACGACCCTTGCCAGGTAGCCCCATTTTTCGCCGGCAAGTTCCGCAAGGCCGAGGCAAAGCTCTCTTCCGGTAACGTGATGGGGACCTTCGTTTTCAATTCCGTCGCCATAGGATTTTTTTACAGTTCGGCCAAGCCCCTCGTGCACAAATTCAAACGCTCGCAGGGAATACCTGCCGTCAAGTTTCGCGATTTCCTCAATACTTTTTTTCATAGGTTTTCAATGTATTCTCTGTCCTGGTTTTGCGCCGGCGTCGATGCCGAGTATGAAAATATCCTTTCCGCCGGTGCCGGCAGCGAGAATCATTCCTTCCGATACGCCGAATTTCATCTTTCGAGGCTGCAAATTAGCAGCGCAAATAACTAATCTGCCGACAAGCTGCTCGGGCTCATAAGCCTGTGCGATGCCCGCAAAAACGCTTTTTGTTATGCCGCCGATATCCAGTTCAAGCCGCAAAAGTTTATCTGCGCCCGCGACCTTTTCAGCCTTTACTACTTTTGCGACGCGCAGGTCAGCCTTTTTGAAATCATCTATGGTGCATTCAGGCTCGATTGGTTCTTCGAGCGCCGGCTGCGGCTGCTCATTTTTACTTTCTTCTGTCATAGCGTTTACCTTATCCTTTTCGACTCTTTCAGCAAGTCTTATATATTCGTTTATTTTATGATTTTCCAGTAATGCGCCGACGTCGGCAAATGATAAAGGCGCGATGTTGAGAATTTTTTCAATCTTTCCGACAAAGACCGGCAATACGGGTTTTAAATATACGGCGAGAATTTTTACGGCATTCAAAACGGCAGTAAGCGTAGTCCGGGTTTTCTCAGCGTCGGTTTTTATTGTTGACCAAGGCTGGTTCTGCTCGACGTAGCGGTTGGCCGCATCGGCAAGCGAAGTTATCTGCCTGATGACAGAGGCGTAATCGAGATTTTCATAATCGCTTATTATCTGCTGTTTTACCCCTATAAGCTGATTTACGAGTTCTCTGCCGGTTTTATCGAGAGCACCGAGTTTTGAATCCAGTTTTCCCGTCAGCATCGGCACAGACCGGCTTGCGAGATTCGCGAGGTTTCCGACGAGGTCGGAATTTACCTTTGCGACGAAATCATCGAGGTTAAGGTCCAAATCACCCACGCCATCGGTTAATTTGCTCGCGTAATAATAGCGCAGGTATTCCGGGTCAAGGTATTTTGCGTAAGTCTCGGCCTTGATGAAAGTGCCTTTGGATTTGCTCATTTTTACGCCGTTGACGGTAAGAAATCCGTGCACGAAAAGTCTGTTTGCAATTTTGAACCCGCTTCCCATCAGCATCGCGGGCCAGAACAAGGCGTGGAAATATATAATGTCCTTGCCGATGAAATGATAAAGCTCGTAATCTTTGCCGTTCCAGACCTTATCGAAATCGAGGCCGTTTTTATCGCAGTAGTTTTTGCAGCTTGCCATATAGCCGATTGGCGCATCGAGCCAGACGTAGAAGAATTTGTTTTCCTCGCCGGGAATTTTAAAGCCGAAGTAAGGGCCGTCGCGCGAAATGTCCCAGTCTTTAAGACCCGCGGCGAACCATTCATCGAGCTTGTTGGAGACGCTTTTGCCTGTGTAGCCTGACCCGATAAGTTTTTTAAGCTGCTGTTGATAATCTGCGAGTCTGAAAAAATAATGTATACTTTTTTTAATTATCGGCTTTGTCCCGCAGGTCGCGCAGGCAGGGTTGATTAAATCTGTCGGCTGATATGCCGCTCCGCAGGTATCGCACGAATCACCGTATTGATTTTCAGCTTTGCATTTCGGACAGACGCCGCGGATGAATCTGTCCGGCAGAAACATTTTGCAGCTTTCGCAGAAGGTCTGCTCGATTTCGCTTTGGACGATGGAGCCTTTTTCCATCAGACGGTTGAAAATCAGCTCGCTGAGCTGGCGGTTTTCCTCCGAATGAGTGGAATAAAAATTATCAAACTCTATATGAAAATTTTTGAAATCCCTTGTATGCTCCGCATAAACCCTTTCTATAAGCTGCTCGGGTTTTATGCCTTCGGAGCGGGCGCTAATCATTACAGGTGTGCCGTGCGTGTCATCGGCGCAAAAATACCAGCATTGATTACCGTTTACCTTTTGGAAGCGGACCCATATATCAGTCTGCATATACTCGACAAGATGACCCATATGAATCGGGCCGTTGGCATAAGGAAGCGCTGAAGTGACGATAATTTTGCGGCTCATTTACTGCTCCGGTTTATCCTGCTCGTCTTCCGGCTCGTCGAAATCAATGTCCGGCTCCCTGTCGTTTATATCTTCAGTGTCAAAATCGTCGGGGATTTCCTCGCCGGAAGGCCGTTCCTGAGCCGGTTTATCGGTTCTTTCAACCTGGGGTTCTCTTGGCGGAGACTCAAGAATTTCTATTTCCTCCAGCGGCACTGCGAAAATCGTTCCGTCGTCTGTTTTTATGGATACCAGCTGAGTGAGTATCTGCGCATCGACGACTATGCCTTCGCCGTGAGCGGTTTTTACGCGGGTTCGTTTTCTCGGCAGACGCCGGACAAGGTCCCTGTATGTGTGGTCTTCATACCGCAGGCAGCATTTGAGCCTGCCGCAATAACCTGAGATTTTTGCCGGGTCGAGAGTAGCCTTCTGAAGCTTCGCCATTTTCATATTGACCGGCTTGAGAATCTTTAAAAATCTTGCGCAGCAGCAGGGCTGGCCGCAGACCTCTATATCGGCGGCGATTTTCGCGGCGTCTCTCGAACCCACCTGCCTCATTTCGATTCTTGTCTGAAACTCTTTTGCGAGCCTTTTGACAAGCTCGCGAAAGTCGATTCTGGTCTCGGCGGTGAAATAGAAAATGATTCTTTCGCCGCCGAAGACGTGTTCTATGTCAACCGGCTTCATAGGCAGATTCAGTTCCTTTATAAACAGCCGGCATTTGTCAAGCTCCTGCTTTGCGCCGGAGTTTACGTGCCGTTCATCAGCCAGGTCCTGCTCGGTGGCGTAGCGAACGAATCTTCCTCCCACCGTTATCGGGCAGTTTTCCACTCCCTGTCCGTAATAGTCAACGACGGCATCCTCAGTTTTTTTGAAGACGCCGGCTTTATAGCAGAACCTGCCGACCACCTCGCCGATTTCAAGGCCTCTTTCAGTCTTTATCATTACCTTGCTGTGAGCCTTGGGCATATTTTTTTCCTCGTGTGTAAACCAGCCGACAGTGCCGGTTTTCCCGTAACGGACAAGCATCTTCTTTTCCGCGGGGTTATGCTTGGGTTTTTGTTTTGCTTCGATATTGTTATCGTTCATATCTTTATTATAGCAGAATCTGTGAAATTTAGCAATAAGTGCTCAAAAATGAGTTTTTCGTTGACAGAAGCGTCAATAAAACGGCTGGTCTTGAAACAATCCTCAATCAATTCGGCGCATTTTTCCGGCTCGTATTTTTGGGCGATAATTTTTATCTGCTGCGGCTGGTCGAAATTTACCATTTCAGCAGGTTCGACAATGCCCTGCTTCATCGCGTCATTAAGAGCCGATATGAACATCTGGACGAAGATTTTTTTTGCCTGCCTGCTTATGTCTGATTTGCTTATGCCGGGCGTAAGTTCACACCACGAATCTGTCAGTTGCGCAGCGGTTGAGCTTATCCATTGCGCAAAATCTACAGTATCAGAAAGCCTGCTGCCGGACAGACGCTCCAGTAATTGCTTTTTGATTCCATAAAACGACGGCTCAAATTTAGTGAAAAGCTCGGCTTGGCCGATACTGCCCGCGGTTAATCTTGCCAGGAATTTCGCCTCTTGTTTATTAATCCCGGCCGCGGACAGGTGAGCGATTATTTTTTCCTCGCTTACCGGACCGAAGCCGACAATCTGACAGCGAGACCTTGTCGTCGGCAGAAGATTATCGAGCTTTGTGCAGAGCAGGACAATAAAGCTTTTGTCCGGCGGCTCTTCAAGGGTTTTTAAAAGCGCGTTTTGGCTCTCTTTGTTTAGCTTTTCAGCTTCGCTTACGACAAAAACCTTGGCCGCTGAAAAGATGGGCTTAATCTGAACTTTTTCAATTACAAACTCCCGGATGACATCTATCGGCAGCTCCACAGGCGTTTTATTTTTATTTTGCGAGTCTTTGGTGTACCGGATGAGTTCCTTATAAATATGATGAAAGTCCGGATGAGAATCGCTCTCGAAACTCCGGCAGGAATCGCATTTGCCGCAGCTGTCAGCGAAATTATTTTTCTTTATCGGGGATTTGCATAACAATAGTTTGCCCCAGCAGCGGGCGGTCGTGAATTTTCCCACGCCCTGCGGCCCTGAAAATATATGCGCGTGCGGAATCCTTTGGGCGGTAAAAGCCCGCTGCAAAGTATCGACGGCCCTGTCCTGACAAAAAATATCGGAAAGGTTCATATGATTTTAAAGATTGAAGTATTTTTCTATTGTTCGCACAATTTCTTTGTGAACTGTTTGCTGGTCCGCTGATGCGTCCAGAACGATAATATCGTCGCGAAGCTCCGCAAGCTCAAGAAAACCTGTCCTGACTTTTTTATGATAGCCGGCCGCCTTTTGCTCCATTCTGTCGAACTTGCGTTTTATTCTCGTCTTGGCCGTGCGAAGGTCAACATCGAGTATAATTGTCAGGTCAGGCCAGATTCTTTCGAGTGAATGTTTGGCAATATCAATGATTTTTGCGATTCCAAGCCCGCCTGCAAAGCCCTGATACGCGCAGGTGCTCGAAAGCCAGCGGTCAAGCAGCACGCATTTTTTTTCTTTCAGTGCCGGTGCGATGCGCTCCTGCCAGAGTTGGGCGCGGCTGGCCATATAGAGCAAAAGCTCGGTTCTGTCGCCCATCAGGTTGTTTTTGGAGTCGAGCAGGACGTCCCTTATCTTTTCGCCGATGGCCGTTGAGCCGGGGTCGCGAAAAACCGCCGGCGAAATGCCCTGCGTTTTGAGGTATTCAGCCAGCATTGCGGCCTGTGTGCTTTTCCCGCTGCCGTCAGGCCCGTCCAGAACTATGAATCGTGATTTTAACTTCTCAGCGATTGACATACTTAGCAAAGTATAACGATTGAAAAAACAATAGCAAGAAAACAATCGAATTTCGATCTGTCCGGGGCAAAAAGGGTCTTTACAATACGTATCGAAATTATGATAATTATCGAACGCTCAAATAAATAGCATTAACTCAGGGAAAAGGAAATCCAGTGAAACGAATCTTATTTTTTATAGTGTGTATTTCTCTGGCATCTGCTGCTTTTGCCGATGTGAACGCTCCGGACGCGAATGCTCAATCAGTTCGCGCCGCGCAGGATGGTAACCTTGCTGCTGTGCGGACTGCTCCGGTCGCGGACGCGGATACTCAATTGGTTCGCGCCGCACAGGACGGCAACCTCGCTGCCGTGCAGGCTGCTCTGGTTGCGAACGCTAATGTCAACGCCAAGGCAACCCTCGCCGGCACAACGGCTCTGATACAGGCGGCGCAAAACGGCCACATGGAAATCGTCAGGCTTCTGCTGGAAAAGGGCGCTGATGTCAACGCAAAGAGAATCGATCGCGATGTAACGGCGCTGAGAATGGCGGCATATAGGGGGCACACGGAAATCGTCAAGCTTCTGCTGGAAAGAGGAGCTGATGTCAACGCCGCCGACAGCGACGGCACAACATCGCTAATGATGGCGGCGCAGGAAGGCCGTATGGAAATAGTCAAGCTTCTGCTGGAAAAAGGCGCTAATGTTAACGCAAAGAGAACCAGTGATGGCGCAACGGCCTTAATAATAGCGGCAAGGAAAGCCTATTCGGATATCATCGGGCTGCTGCTGGAAAAGAACGCCGATGTCAAAGCAAAAGCTGACAATGGCGAAACAGTCCTGATAATTACTGCCGGAAGGGGTCTTACGGAAACCGTTAAAGTTTTGCTGCAAAGAGGCGCTGATGTCAATGCTAAGAGAAAAGGCAGCGGTTTGACGGCTTTGATAGCGGCCGCTCAGAATGGCTATACGGATATCGTCAAGCTTCTGCTGGAGAAGGGCGCCGATGTCAATGCAAAGGCTGCTAACGGCATAACGGCCCTGATAATGGCCGCGCAGAATGGTTATACCGAAATCATCAAACTTCTGCTGGAAAAAGACGCTGATGTCAATCCAAGGAGAACCGACACAGGTGCGACTGCCCTCATAATGGCCGCACAGGGGCGTCACACCGAAATCGTCAAACTCCTGCTGCAAAGAGGCGCAGAGGTCAATGTCAATAGAACCGACAATGGCGTAACAGCTCTGATAATGGCAACGCAGAACGGCGATACGGAAGTTGTCAGGCTCCTGATTGAGAAAGGCGCTATTGTCAATGCAAGGACTATCGACGGCAGGTCGGCACTGATGATAGCGGCGGGGTATGGCCAGGTGGAAGTCGCCAGGCTTCTGCTCGAAAAAGGCGCTGAGGTTAATGCCGGAACTAACAAAGGCGTTACCGCGCTGATGACCGCGGCACTGGCGGCAAATACCGAAATTGTCGAACTCTTGTTGCAAAAAGGCGCTGATGTCAATGTAAAGGCTTACAATGGCCAAACGGCCTTAAAGTCGGCAAAAAAAGCAAATCGCGCGGATATTGTGCAAATGCTTGAAAAAGCCGGCGCACAACAATAACGCCTCCGCCTTTGAAATATTTTGCCTTTCCAACTAACTGGTCTATTTTGAGTTTTTTTATAATAGCTTCAGGACTGCTGATGTCCGGACTTTTGAATTTCAGGCCTAATGAGCTTTTGATGTATTTTGTCTGCGGCAGTTTAACAAGGAATCTGTTAAAATTTTTATTATTTTTTCTGTCTGAATGTTTTTGCCGAATTTCTTCTTTTGGCCAAGCCGTTTCTGGTGGGACTATCAGGTTTGTTTCTATTTGGGTTAATCTGCAGTTAATTTTTTTAGCTGCATCCAACCTGCATTTTTGTTGAAATTTCAGGTATCCGGCATCTACGATGTGGCTTCGCAGGCGTTTTTGGCCATTTCTGGGACGATTTTAACGAAATTACCGGTCCTGACGACCATTTGGATATTTCTTCTTTTCAGGTTTTTTTTGTATCTCGACAAGCCATTCGAGCATAAAGATAATAGTGTCTGGCGTTAGCCTCCGGGACGTTTGGCTTGATGCAGAATATCACAACTAACGGCTTTGTTGTGATGTTTGCCTGATTTATCGCGTATTCGAGGGTATAATTAAGTTTAGTTCTTTGCAAGGTTTGCATTTAGCAAAGAAAGTATTTCCCATCTTTTACAGGGTATTTGCTTAAAAGCGTTACTCGTTCTTTTTCAATTATAACTGTCTGTTTTTGCTGTAATTTTATAAGACCTGTTTTTTGGAATATAATCAAATAAAAACACTTGCATTGTTTCGCAGGCTTGTTATAATATTTATAGAAATTTCTGTTGAACAGGAATTTTCCCTTGACGTACTATCTTATGAAACGTTATTCTAAATAGCCCACACGTACCTCCTCCTCTTTAGGAGGCGCACACGGCATGGCGGTTTCTCTCCTCGGCCGCCTGCCTTTTTTTTTGCGCTTAATTTGGCAAACAATTTTGCCGGTACTTTCGTATAGATATGTGAAGGGAACTTTCTTCCCTAATTTTTTCAGGCAAGTGGCGGGCCTCCTCTACCACTTGCCATTTTTTTATGATGACTGATTGGCGATGAAATGAGTCTATGATTTGCGGATTTCCGCGCCAACCGTACTTGAAAGTGATGAAACTATTCTGCCTTCCCACTGGTCAACAATCTCGTGCTTCAAAGTCCCATCCTCATCCCTGAAACACAGCGAAACCGTAACACTTTTCTTGCCTGCCGGTATAGGTTTGCCCCTGTATATTCCCTCGAACTTTATCTCTTCAAGTTCCTGCGGTGAATTAGAGCGGATAATCTGTTCAAGCTGAACCCACTGTATTTGCTCATCAACAATAAGCGACAGGTCCCTGACTATCGCGGGAAACTTCGGCAGCGGCTTCATTTTAACTATAGGCCTGTCCATCTCTAAAAGACTGTCGAAAACCAGCTCGGCAGCACAAATCTGATTAGCCTTGATATCAAAGCCTTCGATAACCTCATCATTTAAAACACCTGCGGAACCGATATTGGCGCCATTAACAAGAATTTCAGCTCCCGCCTTTGCCCAGTGCAGCTGCGCAGGTTTAAAGACAATATCAGCGTCCCTGTCAATCGCCTTAATCAGTCCGCAAACCGTGCCCTTGAGAATCCCAAAATCATTATCACATACAAGAGATAAACTGGTATGCTCGACGTGATTACCATCCTGCTGCCGTTTGAAAACATCCGCAAGCTCATAAATCCTGATATTTTTATTGCCGACATTGTAATTATGCCTGACCACATTCAGCAATGACCCTATCAGAGAGCTTCTTAGAAAATTTTCTGTCTTTCGGCTTATATCCTGCACGACAAGATGACCCTGGGTGCCTTTGCCTGCTATAAGCTTTGAGTTTTTCTCATCGGAAAAACTCGTCGTTATCGCCTCGTAAAAACCGCAGCCGTTAAGATAATCGGATGCCGAATTGATTACCTGCTGCCTTTTATCGACAGGGGCAATTTTAATACTTATCTTTTCCCTGACGCCGACTTTGTCATAGCCGTAAACCCTTCCAACTTCTTCAATTAAGTCGGCCTCCCTGCTCACATCCGGCCGCCAACTCGGTACTGTGCAGGCTATCTTATCGGAATCTATTTTTTTAGGCTCAAACTTAAGCGCATTGAGTATATCAAAGGCTTTTTGCGGCGGTACGTCTATACCCAGCAGTTTGTTTAATCTGCTCAATCGCAGTTCGACTTTTTGTGTCTGCGGTTTGATAGGCCAGGCATCAACAATACCTTCGACGATTTTCCCGCCGGCGACTTTGACAATAAGCTGTGCCGTTCTCTGTGCCGCCCAGTCAATTTTTTGAATATCGACAATTCGGCCGAAACGATATGCTGCTTCGCTCGGCAGTGAAAGTTTTCGTGATGTCGTCCTGACGGACGGCGGACTGAAACTGGCGTCTTCCAAAAGAATATTTTTTGTCGAATTGCTTACTTCCGTTTCGATGCCGCCCATCACCCCCGCTATCGCCACAGGGTCTTTTGCATCGGCGATAATCAGCATATCCGGCTCAAGTGTGCATTGCGTGCCGTCGATGCTGACGAGTTTCTCGCCTTTTTTTGCCTTGCGGACGATGATTTTTGCGCCGCGGATTTTGTCGTAATCAAATGCGTGCGGCGGCTGGCCTGTTTCCATCATCGCGTAATTTGTCGCATCGACAACGTTATTGACGCTTCGCAGGCCGATTGCTTCAAGCCTTGTTGTCATCCACGCCGGGGTTGGCCCGACTTTTACGTCCTCGATTATCATTGCCGTATATCTGCCGCAAAGTGAAGGCGCATTTATTTCAACGCTGACTAATTTGCTTACATCTTTTTTAGCGGCCTCATATTCAATCTTCGGCAGTTTCAGCTCTCTGCCGGTCGCTGCGGCAATCTCGCGGGCTATGCCTATATGGCTCAAGCAATCGCCCCTGTTACTTGTGATTTCAAAGTCTATCACGGTATCGTCGCCAAATTTCTCAATGCTTTCGGTGGTAAAGCCCAGATTGCTCATAATCTCGGAAAGCTGTTCTGCCGACTCGGTTATTTGAACGTAATCTTTTAGCCAATTTAGCGATATTTTCATCCCGTTAGACCTTCCTTTAATCTGTTTTTAAGAAAATTTTACTTTAACCCGCAAGGCTGTTTATGTCAACGATTTACCCCCACACCTATTTACACTATAATTGAGCATTTTGAAGACCGACCAAAGCAATTTTGGGTGTTTTTAAACTTTGCCGCCACAATGTAAATAGGTGTGGGGGTTTATAATTGACAACTCTGCCGCCTGAACGGATAATTAACGGAGTTATCTTATTTGCCGGAGGCAAAATATGTCGTCAAAAGGATTTTATAGTGAGCAGCGTCGAACTATTTATGGTGAGCGCCTCGTCCTGAGCGCACCTGTCTTGAGCGTAGTCGAAAGAGTCGAAAGAGTCGAAGGAAGTCGAATCATTGCTGCCATTATCGTTCTTGCAGTGCTTTGTTTCTGCACAGGCTGCGTTGAAAGAAAAATTACCATTATAACCGAGCCCCAGGGAGCCCTTGTCGCACTTAATGATGAGGAAATCGGCACATCGCCGGTTACTGTGGGTTTCGAATGGTATGGCGATTTTGCCGTGCGAATCTCAAAGGATGGCTTCCAGACGCTCAATACTCACCAGAACCTCAAACGGCCGCTGAAAGACAGATTCCCATTCGACCTTTTCGCCGACATGTTCACCACAAAAATCGATTCATATACCTGGACATTCAAGCTCACTCCGGCTGTGGCGGTGCAGAAAGATGAGCTGATTAAATCCGCAGCCGGTCTTCGGAAAGAGGCTCTTGTTGACCCGAACGGAGAATTCTCTATGAAGACAAAGGCAAAAAAACCAAAGCACCCTGCGAATAAGAAAACCAAATAAATCTGCCGCGATAAGCTCGCCGCTTTCCGCAACAACGCAGGTTTATATTCCTTCCTGCAGCCATTCATTTGCCAGAGTCGCGAAATCTGAGAAGTTTACAGAGCCGCTCTGGTTAAAATCTGTTTGCTCGCAGAAGAAAAACCGTTAAGCCTGCAGGCTCGCAGTGCTATAGGCTACGCTGAAATTATTGATTATCTTGCAGGCAAAGAGACTCTCGAAAAAGCCGTTGAGAAAATAAAAATCAATACCCGCAGATTCGCAAAGGCCCAGCGAACATGGTTCAAGACCTTCAAAAATGTCAACTGGCTGAATGTCAGCGAGGATAACACTGTCGAACATGTTCTTGCAAAAGTTGTTTAGCCGTTGCCACTCGTGGCGACGTTTCCCTACTTACTTTTTCTGCATAATCCTTCGGCACTTCGACAAAGCTCAGTATAAACAAGGCTCAGGACAGGTCTGCGATTAAGTCAACAAAAAAAGGCCGCTTTGCAGCGGCCTTTGATTTTTCATATTCAGCCTAAACGGTTTTCAGCTTGCTGATGGTTCCGGATGGCTCTTCACCGGCTTCTGTCCCGCCTTTTCCTCTTGAATTGCGAGATAAACTTCCTTGCGATGGACGGATATGGCCTTGGGGGCGGTGATGCCAAGCCGGACCTTGTCCCCACGCACGTCAACGATTATTATTTCGACGTCGTCGCCAATCATTATCGACTCATTTCTCTGTCTGCTCAAAACTAACATTTTTCGGCACTCCTTTCATTCGACCCTGCTAACGCCAGGTCTTCGCCTTTAACGGCAATCCTTCCTCTTCTACTACGAAAACCCCCCAGCCTCTGTTTCCGACATTCCGTATTCAATTGTCAACAGACCTTTTACAAAAAAACTGGACGCTTTTTTGCTATCCTGTGTATCTTTTCGGCTATCGGGGCAGGGGCAAATAGTAAATTTTCCCCTTTTTTTGAAAGTTTAGAGTCGCTTTTATATTTCTTAGAAGTGCTTTAAGGTCAAGAGGTTACATAAAAAGTGTGTTTTTGAGGCAGAAAATCGGCTCGACTAAGCCCGCCAAAATCAGGTCTGATGAGTTCGCCACCAATTATAGTCCACGGCTAACCAATAGCCCCATACAGCCCCCAAACAGGCAAAGGCGACCATCTGAACAGGTAAAACAGCCGTAACAGGCTTTATAAAGAAATTCGCAGGCCAGAAACCGCTGATATGAGCCATAAAATCGTTTTTGACGTAAGTAATTGCAGAATAAGAGATTAAAAGTGCAGAGGCAGCCGCAGGCCAAAAAGCTTTGCTATCCAGCAAAACTTTGGCTAAAAAGCCGCAAACCCCAAAGGTAATGAAAACGGCAAACGCTATCTGAAGATTCGCAGGCTGAGCCGTAACGTGAGTTACCTTTGAGTCCGGATAACCAATTCCGCCGGCGAGAACGTTAATCAGGAAATTAGCGATAAATACAGTCCCTATAACCGATATCGCTATCCGGGCAAACTGCGGCATCGGAAAAACCGGCTTCGCTTCATCCACCGATCCAATGCCTTTTCTTCTAATAATTTTATCAGCCAATATAGCACCGCAAAAGCCGCAAATTACGATTGCCAGCCAGAGAAAGCCTTCAAATTTCAGTTTTGAATAGACATCCATTCTATCCTGCGCGGCCGGAGCCATCTGAAAAATCGCTGAAAGCGGTGCGCTTTGTAAAGCCCAGACCGCAAGCCCGGCCGGGGCTGCGAGTATTCCTATCCTTGCGCCGTAAGGAGTGCTGATTGCCGAAGCCAAGAAACCTGCAATGAAGGCCAGAGAGGCGCAAATCAGTAAATCGCCGATGCTGATGCTGCCGCTCAGAACGGCAAAAACGCCGTCGGCAGGAGGCTTGACGAGACCGGCCGGCAAAAGACCGAGCAGCACAATGCCGATTGCAAGCGAGGCCAAAATCCTTATTCTCATTGTCCAGGTAAGTTCCATAACTATAGTTTACAGTAAACAGCGGACAGTTTACAGAGAAAAATTTAAGTAGAAATTTTGAAAAACCCTGCCACTAAGGCAGGAAGACACAAGTCATAAGTTGGCAGTTGTTAGTCGCTGGTCGCTAGTAAACAATATCAAAAATAAAAAATAAAAGATAAAAACTACAGATAAAAAAAAAAGCAATGACCCGGCGCTAACGCTTAGGGCTCTGTGGCGGGAAATCACGCTGGAGGTGGGTGAATTTTTCAATAACTAAAGGAACGCGCCGGTTTTTCACAGAGGGGATTTAAAATTGAAGATTAGAGATTTTAGAAAAATGCCGCCTAAGGGGCGGCCGAACCCTGCCATTGTGATGGCAGGGCTAACCAGCACTCCTTCGATAAACTCAGGACAGGCAAAGGCGAGAAAATCGAAAGTTGGAAGTAGAAAAACGAGGCGGGGAATTTGGTGGTAAAAAGGGAGATTTGCGGTATTATAGAGCAGAGAATTAAAGGCTTTGAGATACATCGGCCGAGGCGAACAACATAAATAGAAGGAAAATCAAAAATTTAAACATCAAAGAGCAAAATGACATATTAAAATGCTTTGGCAAAAAGTGTGGTAGATTATTAGGTTGGATAAAAAATATGAGCATGCCTGAGAATATTATATTATTTGGAGCTGGAGCCTCTCATGGTTCTGATAGTAAAGGGACTCCACCTCTAGTAAATAATCTTCTCGGAGAATTAAGAAAATTTAATCCTCCAGGATGGGGGCAATTACCAAGCGTCTATATTACCGATCTTCAGAACGATTTTGAATTAGGAATTATCAGAATTGCAAAAGAAAAACCTCATGACCTGCCAATTCTACAAAGAGCTATGGCCGCATACTTCTTTGAGTTTCGGCCTATAAATACAAATCTTTACTATCAATTAGCTCAAAAAATCAAACGTCATAACTGGAATGGAGCAATAGTCACCCTAAACTATGAACGACTTCTGGAGCTATCGCTTCTTACCACAGGCTTACAACCCGTTATAGGGATACCTTCAAATGCACAAATTGAATTAAATCTGCCACATGGTTGTTGCCATTTATTTTGTGAAAGTGTCAGAGGGGTAGCAAATGCTGTATCACTTGCAGCGATGGGTGTTCAAATTAATGGGGAGATTAAAGTGATTGGAAATGCAAATGAATTTCATCAGAGAATAACTAATGATGCCTTTCCTCCTGTTATGAGTTACTTTGAACCACAGAAAAGAGCAACGTCCGGTCAACAATTTTTAGAAGGACAAAGAGACAGATTTGAAAAATTAATTGAAAATGCCAAAAGAGTTATTGCTATAGGAATAAAAATAAGACCTCATGATACACATATTTGGAATGCTATAGCAAATACGAATGCAGATTTCATCTATTGCTCAGGTTTGAATGAGCGGAATAATTTCGACCAATGGGTTAATCAATTTAGAAATGGCAAGAATAATATTTCCCTAAAGGGTTATTGGCTTGACAAATTTGAAGAAATATCAAGTATTGTTGGATTATAAATTCTTTAGCTAAGTAGCCAGATAAAAATTAACTGCAAGAGTACGGTTGAATATACATATATATCGATACGGAGAATTAGAATGAGATTTGGAGCCTTGGTTCGTATACAAAAATCGTGGTTATATACTGGATTTGCCGAAACATCAAAATCTCCTCAACCGGCCATACATATAAAGATGGAATTGGAAGGAGAGTATTTTGAGGTTAACTGTGAAGAGTGGAAACAGGGTATTCCGGCACATGACAAGAAAACAGTTTCGATTCATATAGATTTCTTTGGAGAGCAGGAAAGTTCTCGGTATTCTGAAGAAGGTGAACGATGTATTGGTCATATCTTACTTCATATTGTTAATGGTAGCATTATAACAAAGGGAAAGAAAAGGGGAGAGCATGAGAAAATTGCCGGAGCAGTAATACGTATCTATTTGCCGATATCTATGTTTTCAATATTGACATCGATGAGAGACCAGTGGAAATGGGTAGAAATATATACATATGCAAGCGACCTTGTATCGAGAGTTGACTCTCATGAGCAAGAAACTGTGGACACCTTTAGATCACTGATCAGAACGATTGAATTTTTTGCCCCAAAGGCAGTTAGGTAATAGCAATCAGCGACTATCAATTTTTCTCCTTTGCCGCAACTTTCTCAATGCAGGTTTGAATCACACCCTGTTTTTTTACATAAATAGATAAAGGAATACCACTCACTAACGTTTGCGGCTCTGATTTCCTCGCAATTACCCCCGATGAAGTGCCCCGATGAGATAGCCGCCGAAGCGGTGATGGGATAAAGTGAGAAGGGTGTGAAAAGTGTGAAAGGGGAAACATATCTCAAATTTGAGAGTTCAGATTTCAGAGACGAACCCCGTCATCAAATCCGCCTTTGCGGCGGATTTAAGATGACGGGGCTAACCACGAATTTCTTGAAAAATTGAAAGAATAAATAATTCCCCCCGTCTTCATCAAAGCAGCATTCCTAAAGTAAGAGCGACACCCCCCGGAAGGGGGCTGAAAATAGAGAATCGAAATTCGAGAGTAGAAAATTATTTTTTCCCCTTGACTTTTGTTATGTGATAAGTTAAAATACTCTTGTTATTTGACAATTAGTTAAATTTTTGTGCATATTTGCACAAAATGTTTACAGTAAACAGGTTACGGCTAACAGTATTTCAAATTTTTCTGTAAACTGTAAACGGTTCAATGCGAACCAATACAAACACGTCTAATTATATCCACAATAAAATTGCCCCCTCAAATCTATTACCCCGCGCTAACGCTTGGGGCTCTGACCCTGCCATAGTCCTTCGACTACGCTCAGGATAAATAATGGCAGGGCTAACCCGAAAAGAAAACCCCCAGTAAAACTGGGGGCTAAACACGAATTATCAAATTAAATTTACAAGGAGATTAATATGGCGACAAAATGCAAAATTAACTACCTGATGCTTAAAATCAGAGGACGACTGATAAAACTTGACCCGGACATTTATTATAAAATTATAAGCACCCAACACGAGCTGCCTTACAAAAAATATAACGGTGATATCACCGCAGTACGAATTTCTTCGGCAGGCTATCCGCAAATTATCTTCGAAAACCGCACCAAAGCCGCAAGGCCGGGCAAAAAGAGACCTGTCAAATGCATTACGCTTTCGCGTTTTATAATGAACGCTAAAGAAGGCGATATAGTTGACCATAAAAACAGAAACCCTTTGGACAACCGCAGAAAAAATTTGCGTATCGTGAACGTCAGACAAAACGCCTTAAATAAAAAATGCAAAAATACTTCAGGATATATCGGCGTATGCGTTCGCCGCCAAAGAGGGATATACTACTGCATAGCACAATTCAACAAGAGCAACGGCAAGAGATTGTCATTTCATCTGCCGGACAGTCCGGAGAACCGAATCATCGCGGCTTTTGCGCGTGATAAATTTGTACTGGCGGCGGGAGAAGAAGATTACGCGCCTCTGAATTTTCCGTGTTTCAGGAATGAGCCGTTCAGAAGTTATCTGTTAGAAGAAGATTTGAAGAAATATAAGGGAAAGTGAAAAGCATTGAAGATTGAAAATTTAAAATTTGAGAGAATAACGTCGCCGTGCCGGCGACGGCTAAACGATGTTAAAATACCGCTCCATAACTGTCGCGGCTCTGTTGCATTGTCTAAATATAAATAATAAGTGTCAAGCAGTGTTGTTTGTGGTAAAATTCAATTTACTATGGCGAGTCATAATTTAGCGAAAATAAAGATAGAAGACCTTGATATAATCGGCTATTCGGTAGCAGGCGAAGAAACGGTCGTAGCGATGCCGCAGCTTGATGTCTGCTTCGATATCGGCAAGGCTCCCGACCAGATTATCAGTATAAACAACGTTCTGCTGACGCACGGGCATATGGACCACTCGGCGGGAATCGCATATTACCTTTCGCACAGGAAATTCTGCGGACAAAGGCCGGGCAGGGTGTTTGCGCCGGAAAATATGATACTTCCGATACGGGAAGTAATAGACGCATGGGGCAGGCTGGACGGCAACAAAATACCGGCAGAGCTTATCGGGATGCGGGCAGGCGATGAGTATAAAATCAAGCCGAACCTTGTTATAAGGGCCTTCGCGACGCGGCACTGCAGGGGGTCGCTGGGGTTTTGCGTTCTTGAAACAAAGAAAAAACTAAAAGATGAATACGCAGGACTGAACGGCGGCGAGATTGTCGCGCTGAAAAAGAAAAATATAACAATCGACTATCCTGTCGAAGTGCCGATAGTGACGTATTTAGGCGATACGCAGTATTCTAATTTTGGGAAAATAGATTTTGTCGCGAAGAGCAAGATTCTGATTGCCGAGTGCACTTTTATGGATGACGAGCATATCGAAAGGGCGCTGGCGGGGGCGCATATGTATATGGGTGAATTTTTAAGAATGCTCGACGAACTTGACAACCAATACATTGTCGTTACGCATTTAAGTCAGCGGACAGGCATTGTGGAAGCGAAAAGGATTCTCAAGGAGAAATTAAACGAGCGGCTCTGCGGAAAGGTTGTGCTGCTGATGGACAGGAAGAATCCATTTCGTCAGGAACAACAGAGGCCTATGGTTAATGAGCCGTCGGGGCCTGCTGGAGAGCAGAAGGCTGGGCAACCTTTCGATAGCCAAGAGCCTTTATGATTTCCAAAACTTCGGTCCAGGTCGGGAAGGGCCTGTTATTCAGTTTTTTATACTGGTCAACAGCCATAATAAACTCGAACTGCTCATCGGTCATCTGGCCTTCTTCGGCGGCTTTCCTGTCGTCCGAGCGTCTTTTGCCCGGTCCCCTGCGACGGTCAAGGCCGAGCCTTCTGTCAACAGCTTCGCTTCTCCTGTCTTTGCTGCGTCTGTTTGCCGATTCCTGCCGTTTTTCCGAAAAGCAATTGTCCGTATGCGATTGATAAGATTCGTCCACGTTCATCACCTTAATAAATAGTCTTAAATGTTTTCTTCTTCGTCTGAATCTTCCTTCTCATCGAAGTATTCCATATCCGGCTCATCCTGCCAGGAGTCGGGGTCATTGAACGCATCATCTATAAAATGGTCGAATTCCTGATGGTATTCAATAATCTCCTGAGCCTGCTCAAGAAAATTTTCCGGGACCATCACGGCAATCGCCGAGGTCATTGCAGAACGGCTTCTCTGAGCGGCGGTTACAGCAGGGATGTCGTTTTTGGCCAATACGTCCCTGTATTCATTTGCCAGGTCTATGTCCTCAGCAACGGCTACTGTTACATAGTCGTGCAGAGCGGATTTCGAGTTGTCATTTTGTCCCTTCATTTTTCTGACTCCCAGTACCACTAAAGTCATCACTATTGGATTCGACCCTTCGACCTTACTCAGGACAAGCAGGCTCACCACTATAAGAGCATTCCTTACCAATTTCGGCAGAAAAGGGGGGTCAAATAACCGCAAAAACGTGCCGGACGGTCTATTGAGCATAAAATTCTGCATTTTTGGCATATTTTTTTGTTGCAAAAGGTCTGATAAGGCTGCAAAATAAGCGGCGTAAGTCGGCTTTAACGGAAAGGGCCGATAAAAAAGGAATCCTTATTTTTTTTTGCATGGAGGATTATTAACATGGCAAAGAAAGCAACAAAAGGGAAAGAGTGTCTGGTAGTGGCAAGCAAAGTCAAAGCATACGTCAGGGCCAAAAAGATGATGACCTCGGCAGATGCTATTGGTGCGCTGAGCAATAAGGTTTATTGCATTATCGATGGCGCCTGTGAACGCACAAAGGCCAACCGGAGAAGCACACTAAAACCGCAAGACCTGTAATATTTACCCCCTCTCTATGCTTCGCCCGCTGCCTCCACTCTTGCTTTCGCAAGAAAGCGTGGGGGCTGGCAAGAAGCAGAGGGGACAAAAATAGAGCGGGTGAATATGTGAGTAGTGGAACAATTAACCCCTGATGAATCGGGTTTGCCTGAAGAATCGGAGTGGTTTGATGTTCAAATGCTTGAATTCTATGTTGAGTAGAACTGTGAAACTGACCTCTGCGCAAAGAGCAGAGGTCGGTTTTTTTGCAGGGGAACTTAACGTATTTTATTCATTTCGATGTTTTTTAACGGCATTTTTGTCTTTTTTTGTGGTTAGGCAGTCTGTAGGTCCTATAAACTGAAGGGGTGCCATAAAAATGCCATAAAGATACTGAAAATCTGATTTTATGGGAACAATTTACTAAACCCAGATTGTTAAAAGACCGATTATATCCTTGAAGAATAGAGTTTTTTTGGAGGCACGGGGGTCGTGAAAGTATTTATGTTAGGATGGGAATTTCCGCCATTCATTAGCGGCGGTCTTGGCACAGCGTGCTACGGTCTGACGAAGGCGCTGAGCAAGATGGGGCTTGAGGTAACTTTCGTATTGCCTCGGTCCATCAGCATGGGGTCCCATTCTACCCATGTTCAGATGCGCACGCCTGCAGATATAAACGACAGCGATATCAACTTGGTGGAATACGAACGCAATCTTAAAAATATAAAATTCAAGGCCATAGATTCTCCGCTGAAACCTTACGCGAGCAACGAAGCTTATCGGCGTGAGATAGAGGCTATGATACGAGCTAAACAGCAACGCTGCGGTGCAGGCAAAGCCGTTGAGACAAACTGTCTTGACTCGCTGGCTCATTATGCGGGCGATATGTACACGGAAGTTCACAGATATGCCGCCTCATCGGTTAAATTGGCGCTGCAGGAAGATTTTGACGTGATTCACGCCCACGACTGGATGACCTTCCCGGCAGGTATGGCTGTTGCCGCGGTTACCGGAAAGCCTCTTATTGTTCATATTCATTCGACCGAATTTGACCGCAGCGGAGAAAATGTCAACCAAATGATTTACGATATCGAACGGGCGGGAATGCACGCTGCCGACAAAATAATCGCAGTCAGCTTCCTGACCAGAAATATAATAATCAGCCGATATGGCATAACCGGCGACAAAGTAGAAGTTGTTTACAATGGCGTCGAAAGAAACGGTAACGGCCTTAGCTTCAACAGGATAGGCATAAATAAAGACGAGAAGATAGTGCTGTTCCTCGGCAGAATCACGATGCAAAAGGGGCCGGAATACTTCCTCGGCGCAGCGAAAAAAGTGCTCGAAGTAATGGACAACGTCAAATTCGTAATGGCAGGGTCCGGCGATATGATGCGAAAGGCGGTAGAGCTTGCCGCCAATCTCGGAATCGGCAGCAAGGTTCTGTTTACAGGTTTCCTGCGAGGCGAAGACGTCCGCAAGGTTTATGAAATGGCGGATTTGTATGTTATGACAAGTGTGTCCGAACCTTTCGGAATAGCGCCGCTCGAAGCGCTTAATAACGATGTGCCTGTTCTTATAAGCAGACAAAGCGGCGTTTCGGAAGTGCTTACCCATGTTTTGAAGGCGGACTTCTGGGATGTAAACGAGATAGCCAATAAGATTGTGGCGGTATTAAAATATCCGCCTCTGCAGATGGCTTTAAGAGAACACGGCAATTATGAAGTAAGAAAACTTAAATGGGACGATGCCGCCCAGAAATGTATGCAGATATATAATCAATTGTCAGCTTCGACAGTTTGCGTTTAAGATTATTTAGCCGGAAGATTATTCAAAGGATTGACTTATGCCCTCTGTTTGTTTTTACTTTCAGGTTCATCAGCCTTGCAGGCTTAGACATTACACGGTTTTTGACAAAGACCACAAATATTTCGATGATTCCAAGAACAAGTCAATCTGCCGCAAGGTCGCAAACAAATGTTACCTGCCGGCAAACAGGCTGATACTGGATTTGATAAGGCAGAATAACGGCAAATTCAAAGTCGCCTACAGCATAACGGGCGTATTGCTGGAACAATTAGCAGAATACGCACCGGAGGTCATGAGCACCTTCGATGCGCTGGCACAAACCGGCTGTGTGGAATTTCTGGCAGAGACCTACTATCACAGCCTGAGCTTCCTCTATTCCCGCAACGAGTTCAAAGAGCAGATTTACAAGCATATTGAGACAATAGAAAGGCTGTTCGGTGTTCGGCCGAAGGTTTTCCGCAATACGGAACTTATCTACAGCAACGACCTTGTGGATGTGATAGAGTCGATGGGCATATTCGACGGGATTTTGACCGAAGGCGCCGACAAGATACTCGGCGGACGAAGCCCCAACTTTATTTATACGTCCCCGCGGAGCAGCAGAATCAAATTGCTGCTGAAGAATTACACGTTAAGCGACGATATAGCGTTTCGCTTTTCCAACAGAGACTGGTGCGAATGGCCGCTGATGGCATACAAGTTCAGCGACTGGGTAAACAAAGTCAACGGCAATGGATATAACGTTAACCTGTTTATGGATTATGAAACCTTCGGCGAACACCAGTGGGAGGATACAGGCATATTTGACTTTATGCGTCATCTGCCGGGCGAGATTATGAAACATCCCGACAATAATTTCAAGACGCCGAGCGAAGTTATCGCATCTTATCCTGCGACAGATATTCTCGACGTGCCTAATGTAATAAGCTGGGCCGATACCGAGCGCGACCTTTCAGCGTGGCTGGGCAATCCGCTGCAGTCCAGCGCTTTGCACGAGCTTTACCGTATGGAGCAGCAAGTCAAGCTGACGGGCGATTCAGCGATACTGACCGACTGGCGAAAACTGCAGACGAGCGACCATTTTTATTATATGTGCACCAAATATTTCGCCGACGGCGATGTCCATAAGTATTTTAATCCTTATGATTCACCTTATGATTCATATATCAATTTTATGAACGTTATGGGCAACCTTGAAAAGAGATATAAAGCAAGATTAAAAACTAATACAGCAGTTACGGGCGGATAAATTTTTGACAATTGATTTTGCAGGGAAGGCAAAAGTGCTTCAAATAGCGGAAGTAGTCGACAAGGTAAAACAAAAGCCTGGCGGCTTGAGCAAATATGAACAATTAGTAGAGACCGAATGGCTTCTTTCAAATAAGCGCGGCAGTTTTTCATGCGGCACTGCAGCCGGCTGCAATACACGCCGATATCACGCGCTGCTTATCGGTTCGTTAACCCCGCCTGCCCAGAGAACAGTCGCTTTATCCGCGTGCGCTGAAACGATTCATACTCCTAAACACAGCTACAATCTGAGCCATTTTGAATTCGAGCCGCCGTCGTCTGAGCTGCTTGAGCCGCTGCCGGTAAGTTTCAGCAAAGATGCCGGGGTTCATTTTGAATATTCAACGGAAAGTTTTAATCTGACAAAGAGCATCTATCTGCTGCCTGAATCGGATATTGTCGCAATCTGCTACGATTTTACGGGTATCGAGGAAGAATTTGAATTTACTATAAGACCGCTTGTCGCGATGAGAGATTATCACAGCCTTAAAAGGGCGAGCGATGAATTTTTTCTCGAATGGTTCGACGAGTTCCTTGCCGTAAGGAGCAGGTATCAGCAGGGGCAGCTTTTTCTTTCGAGCGAAGAAATGGCCTTTGTCGAAGAGAAGCAATGGTGGAATAATTTTTCCTACCGGCAGGAAAAGCAGCGAGGCTACGATTATAAGGAAGATTTATTTTCGCCCGGGGTTTTCAGAAGAACAATAGACGGTCGTTTAAGAATTGTTTTCTGGGCAGGGTTCGGCACGCCGGCTTTGCCGCAGAAGATGACGGCTCTCGATGTTGATGTGATTGTCGATGATATTAAACTTCGGCAAAAACAACTCTTAAGCGGCTTGAAGAGCAAAGACCATATAACACAAAGCCTGGCGGTCAGCAGCGACGAATTTGTTATCGACAGGCATGCGGAGAGGGCAAAAACCAAATCCATTCTCGCGGGATTTCCGTGGTTTATGGACTGGGGCAGAGATGCTTTTATCGCTTTTGAAGGGCTCTTGCTGTGCAGCGGCAGATATGAAGATGCGGCATCGGTGCTGCTTAACTTTTCGTATCACGCCGATGAGGGTATGATACCTAACTGTTTCGGCGAAGGAAACAGCGGGGCGCAATTTAACAGTATAGATTCATCGCTGTGGTTTATCCACGCGGCATTCAAATACTACAAGGCAAGCGGCGATGTCAGGACATTTTCATCAAGACTGATGCCCGTGGTTCGCTGGATAATAGATTCCTACTGCAAAGGCGCGAAATTCGGCATAAAGATGGACAACGACGGCCTTATAACCGGCGGCTCGGCACAGACGCAGCTTACGTGGATGGATTCAAAAATCGACGATACTCCTGTTACGCCCAGATTCGGCAAAGTGGTTGAGGTAAACGCCCTGTGGTACAACGCGATATGCAATTGCGCCGAGTTTTACCGCGCCAAGGACGTGGTTAACGGCAGGCAATTCAGTGAAATGGCCGACCGCATAGCAAACAGTTTCCGCACGTGTTTCTGGTATGAAAAGGGACAATATCTTTATGACTGCGTAACAGGCGATTTCAAAGACGCCAGTATCAGGCCGAATCAGATATTCGCTGTTTCACTTCCGTTTTCGCCGTTAAACGCCCAGCAGCAAAAGGCGGTAGTTGACTGCGTGGAAAAAGAACTTTTAACGCCTTTCGGCCTGCGAACGCTGTCGCCAAAAGACAGCCGATATAAAGGCAGATATGAAGGAGACGTGCGGCAAAGAGACATCGCTTATCACCAGGGGACGGTCTGGCCGTGGCTGATGGGAGCTTTTATCGAGGCGTATCTGAAAGTAAATGATTTCAGCAAGCCGAGCAGGAAACAAAGCCTGCTGATGCTAAAGCCGCTTTTGAGACATTTCAAAAATGACGGCTGCGTAGGTTCTGTGAGCGAGATTTTTGACGGCGATGAACCTCACAAAAGTCGCGGAGCATTCGCACAGGCCTGGAGTGTAGCGGAACTGTTGAGAGCGTATCTGCTTATCCATAGCTAACCGAGTTGTTTTTTCACATCAGCCAGAAATTCTGATACTTTTGCGGGTATTGATTTTTTGTCGCTTAGATTATCTTCTATAATTTTTACAATTCTTGAGCCGATGATTACGCCGTCGGCGCCGGCTTTTGCAAGCTCGACAGCGTGCTGCGGTTTGCTTACGCCAAAGCCCACGCAAACGGGAACATCCGTAATTGATTTCAACTTCGCTATCAGAGGTTTTACCATATCCGAGAGAGTTTCTCTTCCGCCGGTTACGCCAAGCAGCGAGACTGTATAAATAAAGCCTGTGCATTTTGAAGCAATTTTTTTTGCGCGGTCGGTTTCGGTATTAGGCGTTACCATAAAAACCGTATCAAGACCCGCTTTTCGGGCAGGAGTATAAATCTCATCGACATCGTCAATACTTAAATCGGCGACAAGAACGCTGTTTACGCCGGCTTTTGCGAAATCGGCGAAAAACTTTTCAATACCGTATTGAAAAATAAGGTTGTAATACATCAAAAGGCCGATAGGAATATCCCTGTAAGACTTAATTTTTGCGATGAAGTCTTTTGCCTTTTCGATATCCATACCAGCGGCTAATGCCCTTATGTCTGCTTTTTGAATAACAGGACCATCAGCAATCGGGTCGGAGAATGGTATGCCAAGTTCGAGTATGTCTGCGCCCGCGTCGATTGCGGCTTTTATAATTTCGAGACTTGTATCAAAATCAGGGTCGCCAATGACAAAAAATGGAATCAAGGCGGCACGTTTAAGTTCAGCAAAAGTTTGTTTATATGTTTTCATCCCGCACCTTCTTTTTATTCAATTTTTTTGAATCTGTTTTAATTATTATTTTTACGATTTTTTATCCTACACCTTTAAAAAATTTAGGATGAATGTTTAGAAGGTGCGGGATTCCTGTTTCTTTCGACTATATCGACATCTTTGTCGCCTCTGCCGGAGAGGTTGACAACAACTATGGTATCGGCGGGCATTTTATCCTTTTGGCTGTAAACCCAGGCAAGGGCGTGAGTGCTTTCCAGCGCCGGCAGAATACCTTCACACTTTGTAAAGATATCAAAAACATCGAGCACGTCCCTGTCTTCAACTGCGAAATACTGAGCTCTTTTAGTGTCTTTGAGCAGACAGTGTTCAGGCCCTACGCCGGGATAATCCAGGCCTGCCGAGATAGATTCGGTATCGAGTATCTGGCCGTATTTGTCCTGCATAAGATACATTTTAGTGCCGTGAAGAATGCCGACTGTGCCTGCCGCCAGCGGGGCGGCGTGTCTGCCTGTTTTAAGGCCTTTGCCGGCCGGTTCAATGCCGATGAGTTTGACATTTTTATCATCGAGAAACGCACTGAAAATTCCGATTGCGTTGCTTCCGCCGCCGACGCAGGCGGTAACGATGTCGGGCAGACGGCCGATTTTTTCAAGGCATTGCGCACGTGCCTCTATTCCGATGCAGGACTGAAAATGTTTTACAATGGTCGGATATGGATGCGGGCCGCAGGCGGTGCCGAAAAGATAAAACGTATCAGCAACATTTGATGTCCAGTATCGAAGGGCTTCGTTGATTGCGTCTTTGAGTGTGCAGGTGCCGCCGGTTACGCTAACGATTTCCGCTCCGCAAAGCTTCATTTTGTGAACATTTACGCTTTGGCGTTCAATGTCGATTGAACCCATAAAAATTTTTGTCTGCATTCCAAACAGGGCGCCAATCATCGAGGTTGCAAGACCGTGCTGGCCTGCGCCTGTCTCGGCAATCAGTTTTGTCTTGCCCATATATTTTGCGAGTAATCCCTGGCCGAGGCAGTTATTCACCTTGTGCGCTCCGCCGTGAAGGAGGTCTTCGCGTTTGATGTAAACCTTAAAGCCCACAAGTTCGCTGAATCGCGTCGCTAAATATAACGGCGTCGGTCTGCCTGCGTAATCGCGGTAAAGTGTATCAAGCTCTGCGGTGAATTTTTTATCCCTGTAATATTGATAAAAGGCTTTTTCCATTTCCTCAAGAGCCGGTATAAGCACTTCGGGCACATAAAAGCCTCCGAACTGTCCGAATCTTCCGCTATATTTCATCCCGCACCTTCTTTTTATTCAAATTTGTTTGAATCTGTTTAACAATTATTCTTATGCTATTTCAAACCCTACACCTTAAAATACTGAAGAATATTTAGAAGGTGCGGGATTCATTTTGCACCTTTTTTATGCAGTAACACTTCTTATATTTTTGAAAAGCTCTTCCATTTTTTTATGATTTTTTTTGCGGGGCGAATCCTCAATGCCGCTGCATATATCAATGCCGTAGAATCCCTGGCCGAGAGCTTCGACAACATTTTCGGGATTTATTCCGCCTGCGAGGAATGTTTTTCCAAGCAGATACCCCGTAATCTCCGGCAGCGTGCTCCAGTCGAAACGCTGACCTGTTCCGCCATACAGAGACGGGTTATAGGCATCGAGCAAAAGAGCATCAGTGGAGAAGTTTTTTAAGTAGTCGATGTCTTTGCCGTCTTTTACTCTTATAGCTTTAATAATTTGAGCGGACATATTATCCAGCAAAGCACAGAACTGCGGACTTTCATCGCCGTGAAGCTGCACCCAGTCGAGCATTAAATCGCCCGCGATTTTGCGGATGGTATCAGCATCGGCATTTACGAATAATCCGACCATATCAAGGGATGCCGGCAGTTTTGCGATAATTTTTTCCACTTCCTGCGGTTCGATATATCGCGGGCTTTGCGGATAGAAATTGAAGCCGAGCAGGTCTGCGCCGAGCTCTGTCGCCTTGACGGCGTCATCGAGGTTTGTTATTCCGCATATTTTAACTTTTGGTCCAAGCATAAATTCAGGTAATTATTTTTTCCTGTTAGAAATTTCAATCAGCTTTTCCAGACACTGGACGGCTGCTCCATCGTCAATTGCCCCGGCAGCCTTTTTCACGCCTGAATGCAGGTCGTCAGCGATGCCTGCGACCATTATCGCGGCGGCGGAGTTGAGCAATATCATATCCCTGGCGGCGCCTTTATTTTTGCCATACAAAACATCCTTAATCATTTTGGCATTGAATTCAGCGTTGCTGCCGACAAGCTCAGCCATTTTCGGCGAAGAACTTACAAAATCTTTCGGGTGAATTTCATACGAAATTCTCTTTTTGTCCGTAAGCTCAACTACCTTTGTAACGGCCGTGATGCTTATTTCGTCAAGGCCTGCACCGTGCACAATCATAGCCCGTTTTGTGCCGAGAATTCTGAAGGTTTCCGCGATTCTGTCCAGCAGCGATTCTTCCGGCACACCCATTACCTGAGCCTGCGCACCGGCCGGGTTGGCAAGCGGCCCCAGGATGTTAAAGGCAGTGCGGAAATCGAGACTTTTTCTTATAGGCTGAACAAATTTCATTGCCGGGTGATACAGCGGAGCAAACATAAAGCCTATGTGCGCGTTTTCAATACATTCCGCAACGACATCGGCAGGGCAGTCGACTTTAACGCCGAGGGCTTCGAGCACATCGGCTGAGCCGCATTTGCTCGTGATGCCGCGATTGCCGTGCTTTGCGACGTAAGCGCCTGCGCCTGCGGCCACAATCGCCGCTGCCGTGGAAACGTTAAAAGTTTTCAACGGAGCGCCGCCGGTGCCGCAGGTGTCGATGAGGTTGGTAATTTTAGTGTTGACCTTTACGGCGTGGTTTCTGAGCGATTGAGCCAGTCCCGCGAATTCGCTGGGCGTGGCTTTTTTCATTCTCATTGCGGCCAGAAACGCTGCAATCTGAACTTCCGCGACTTCGCCTTTGAAGACCGTGTCCAGCAGCTCTTTTGCCTGCTCGTATTTGAGGTCGCCGCCTTCGAGAAGGATTTCAAGATATTCAGTTATTTTTGTCATTGTGATTCTCTCCTTTTAGTCAGTGAAATTTTTAAAAGGTTCTGTATTATTTTTCCGCCTGTCGGCGTAAGGATACTTTCCGGATGAAACTGCACGCCGAAAATCGGTTTTTGTTTGTGCTCTATCCCCATCACGATATTTTCGTATTGCGCGGTTACTTCGAGACAATCCGGCACTTTAACGGCACAAAGGCTGTGATACCTGCCGGCCTGCAGAGGATTTTCAACGCCTTCGAAGATTCCCCTGCCGTTGTGCGTTACTTTCGAGGCCTTTCCGTGTGAAACCATCGGGGCGTGGCTGACAACCCCGCCGAAATACTCGACGATTGCCTGATGACCGAGACATACGCCGAATATCGGGAGTCTGTCTTTGAAATAACCAATCGCTTCAATAGTAACACCTGCATTTGCGGGTGTGCCGGGGCCGGGCGAAATCACCAGCAGGTCGGGATTGAATTGTTCCGCAATTTTTTTAAGATTTTCCAAAGGCGTATCGGCACGATAGACTTTTGCAACACAATCTCTTTTGCAAAAATCATCTACGAGGTTGTAAGTAAACGAGTCGAAATTGTCTATAAACAAAACTTTTGGTTCGACTTTGCTCACCACGAGTGGGTTTTTATTTTCCATTGTCATATTCCTCTTACCGCTTTTAAGCAGGAATTTGCCTTGTGCTGGGTTTCCTCAAATTCCATTTTTGGCACGCTGTCATAAACGACTCCGCCTCCGGCCCTGATGTAGGCGACGTGGTCTTTTACCTGCAATGCGCGAATTGTTATGCAGCTGTCGAATTGTCCGTCAACGGTCAGATACATTACCGCTCCGCCATAGTAGCCGCGTTTATTTTTTTCGAGCAGGCGGATAATTTTCATCGCCTCGATTTTCGGCGCGCCTGTAAGCGTACCCATATTCATTGTCGCAAGATATGCGCTTAACGCGTCAAGCTCGTCGCTGAGAGTTCCTTTGACGTTGCTTACCAGATGCATTACAGATTCGTATTTTTCAGCGACCAGCAGTTCGGTAACCACGCGCGAGCCTTTTTTAGCAACACGGGCAATATCATTCCTGGCCAAATCGACAAGCATCATATGCTCCGCAAGCTCCTTATGGTCGAGCTTCAATTCCGCTTCATATCTGAAATCGGTATCGGGGTCGATTTTTCCGTTGACTCTGCCGCGAGGCTTTGTTCCAGCGATTGGCCTGATTTCAACCTGACGATTTTTTGTTCCGCTTACCCGCAGATTTAATTCAGGACTTGCACCGGTCAGGATTGTGCTGGGCGTATTAAGATAAAACATATAAGGTGAAGGATTAAGCTGCCTGAGTCTTTTATAGACATCGAGCGGCTCATCAGGACAAGGCTCTATGATTGTCCTGCTGGGAACAACCTGAAAGATATCGCCGTCAACGATGTGCTTTTGTGCGGTCCGAACCATATTTTCATATTCAGGCTGCTCGGTATCTGTGCTGCCCTTAGGCAGGGGGCCGGTGTATTTTTGCTTGTTTGGCAGCGGGGCTTTGGCGGTTCTGAAATAGTAATCGAAACAATTTTCCACATCCGCCGCAATTTTCTCTCTGTCGCCATCGGTTATTATGGCGTTTACAATTACGAAGGCGTCGCCGGTTTTGTGGTCCATCAGAAAGATATTGTCCGCGAAATACATTTCGTAGTCCGGCACATCAAGCAGGGCGGATTTATTTGGCGGGAGTTTTTCAAACTGGTCGATAAAGTCGTAGCTTATCGCGCCCAGAAGACCGCAGGTTACGCGGAAAGGTTTACCCGAAAGCTCAAAGGCGAAATTGACAGCCCTGATAACATTCATCTGGTTTACGGCTTTTAGTCGGGATTGTTCATCAATGATATCGTGGTCGAGATTAAGTTTTCCTATAATTTTTTCTTCTTCAAAATTTATTTTTTTACAGAAGTTAAACCTTTCGCGAGCGGTTGTTGAAAAATATTTTATCATTCTTTTTCCGGTCGGGCTTAGCGCAACGATTTGAAAATCGGCATCTTTGCCGGACAGATACAGAGCCGGGTTTGCCGTGCCGAATGTCAATTCACCCTGGCCGGCCTGTGCCAGATGGTCTTTTGATTCGAGCAGGCAGCAGTGCTGTTTTCTGCCGTAATCGCTTAATTTCGCGAAGAAATCGACCGGCTCGGCAATATCAATCTGCCTGACAAGCGGAATAATCTGCCCTGTTTTTGCCTCGTAAATTTTCTGGTTTAATTCCGTCATAATTTTCTCGTAAACTACATAATATACATAAAAAAACGGCCTGTCGCTACCGACAGGCCGTGAATTTATATATTATTTAAGTTTTTAGGTGTACTAAGGCTCACAACCTGTCAGTTATCTAACAGGCCACCACTGCCCTAAGGCATCCCTTAGCGGACAACCAAAACGATAGTTAAAATGATTCTGAGCCATATTATCAGTGTAAAGTATATCAAAATATCCCTTTTATGTCAAGCAAATAGTCCTGCGATTTTTGAATGCTTGCATAAAAAGCGATTTTTGTTTATATTTATGTCAAATTATAGGAGTTTAAAATAGGTAAGTTAAGACTATTGCAGAAATTGGAGAAACGATGAATATATTGAAATATGACCCAGCTCTGCCATACAAGGTTGCTGATATATCTTTGGCCGAATGGGGCAGAAAAGAACTGGACCTTGCCCAAAACGAGATGCCGGGCCTTATGGCAATCCGCGCAAAATACGGCAGCCAAAAGCCGCTTAAGGGTTTGAAAATCACCGGTTCCCTGCATATGACAATTCAGACTGCGATGCTGATTGAAACGCTTGTCGAACTGGGCGCAAAAATCAGATGGGCATCGTGCAATATTTTCAGCACGCAGGACCACGCAGCGGCGGCAATAGCAAAAGAAAAACTCGCGGCGGTCTTTGCCTGGAAGGGCGAATCGCTTGAAGAATACTGGTGGTGCACGGAACAGGCGCTCTTGTGGCCGGACGGCGGCGGGCCGGATTTAATCGTCGATGACGGCGGAGATGCGACGCTTTACATTCATCAGGGCGTCAAAATTGAAAAAGACCCGGCGATTGCGGAAAAGAAATACGATAATCACGAAATGCAGATAATTATTAACAGGCTCAAAGCCTCTGTTGCTGAAAAACCGGACAGATGGACAAAAATCGCAAAGGCAATCAAAGGCGTTTCTGAGGAAACAACGACAGGAGTCGGCAGGCTTTATCAAATGCAAAAAGAAGGCTCACTGCTGTTTCCAGCGATAAATGTCAACGATTCGGTAACCAAATCGAAGTTTGATAATCTCTATGGCTGCCGCGAATCGCTTGCAGACGGCCTGAAGAGAGCGACCGGCGTTATGGTTGCAGGAAAATGCGTTGTTGTTTGCGGCTACGGTGATGTCGGCAAAGGCTGCGCTCAATCAATGAGAGGCTTCGGCGCAAGGGTAATAATCACGGAAATCGACCCGATATGCGCACTGCAGGCCGCGATGGAAGGTTATGAAGTAAAAACGCTCGACGAAGTCGTTCAGGAAGGCGATATTTTTGTTTCCGCTACCGGCTGTTGCGATGTTATACGCGGCGAACATATGGAAAAAATGAAAAATGAGGCGATTGTCTGCAACATCGGCCATTTCGACCACGAAATACAGATGAGTTATCTTGAAAAAAATTCGAAATGTAAAAAATTTAACATAAAACCGCAGGTCGATAAATGGACTTTAACTTCCGGAAGGTCAATTATCGTTCTTGCCGAGGGCAGGCTTGTCAATCTCGGCTGCGCGTGCGGCCATCCGAGTTTTGTTATGAGCAACAGCTTCACAAATCAGTGCCTTGCCCAGATGATGCTCGCCAAAGGCGGCCTTGAAAAGAATGTTTATACGCTGCCAAAGAAACTCGATGAAGAGGTCGCAAGGCTTCATCTCGGCAGGATAGGCGTTTCTCTTACGACCTTGACAGCCGAGCAGGCAAAATATATCGGCATTCCCGTCGAAGGACCATTTAAGCCGGAACATTACAGATACTAATATGTGGGAGCATTTTGCTCATCAGGCTGATATCGGCGTAAAAGCAGCTGCCGATAGTTTAGGCAAAGCGTTTGAGGATGCCGCTGTTGGGCTGACGGCAATTATCGCAGAGCCGAAAAGCATAGAGGCGATTGAATCGGTCCAAATAAAATGTTCCGCTAAAAATGAGGAGCTTCTGCTTGTCAATTGGCTCAATGCTATTATATATGAGATGGACGTAAGGAAAATGCTTTTCAGCAGATTTGAAGTCTCACTTGAAAAGCTGAAACTTTCTGCGACAATATGGGGTGAAAAAATAAATCAGGCCAAACATTCTCCCGCGGTAGAACCAAAGGCGGTAACGTATAATCAATTGAGCGTAAAAAATGAAAGTGGCAAATGGACAGTTCAATGTGTGATTGATGTGTAATAAGAAAATTAAAAATCAAAAATTAAAAATCAAAATTGTGGAATCGGCCTCTGGCCGAAATTATTTTTATTTAGTTTTTCTCTATGTTCTCTGTGGTGAAAAGTTATGGCAAAGCCTGCGTTAAAACGAGTTTCTGAGAATATCTGGCAAGTTGAGCCTTTCGGCAAAATGAAGGTGCCGGGCGTAATTTTTGCCGATGGTAATCTCATAAACGATATTGATGAAAAGACTTTATCGCAGGTCTGCAATGTTGCCTGCCTGCCGGGGATAGTCAAAGCGTCGTTCGCAATGCCGGATGCTCATATGGGTTATGGTTTTCCAATCGGCGGCGTTGCAGCGTTTGACCCCGAGGCCGGCGGTGTAATATCCGGCGGGGGCGTTGGGTACGATATCGCCTGCGGTGTGAGGACATTTCATACAGGTTTGTCCGAAGATGATATAACCGCCGTTAAAGAAAAACTTGCCGAGTCTCTTTTTCGCGATATCCCTGCAGGCGTCGGCAGCACGGGCGATATAACATTAAGCACTGCCCAGCTTGATAGTATGCTGTCGGGCGGCGCGGTCTGGGCGGTTGAAAAAGGTTTCGGCACAAAAGAGGATTTGGATTTTATCGAAGAAGGCGGCTGCGCGAAAGGCGCTAACCCATCGAAGGTTTCGCCGCAGGCAAAAAAAAGACAGCGGGAACAAATGGGCACGCTCGGCTCAGGCAATCATTACCTCGAAGTCCAGAAGGTTGTTGATATCTATGACCAGCAGATTGCCGAAGGCTTCGGGTTGAAGAAAGGCGATTGTTTAGTAAGCGTCCATTGCGGCTCCCGCGGCCTCGGCCATCAGATAGGAACTGATTATCTAAGGGAAATGGCCTCACAGGCAGCAAGTTTTGGCATTGACCTTCCCGACAGGGAACTTGCATCGGTGCCTGTGAATAGTCCGTCGGGTCAGGATTATCTTGGCGCGATGAGGTCGGGCATTAATTGCGCACTTGCCAACAGGCAGATTTTAACCGAGCTTGTCAGGCGTGTTTTTTCAGGCATTTTCCCAAAGGCACAATTGAAAATGCTCTATGACGTGAGCCATAACACCGCGAAAATGGAGGAGCATAAGGTAAACGGCAAAAGTAAAAATTTGCTTATACATCGCAAGGGGGCTACAAGGTCTTTTGGGCCGGCCAGCAGCGATTTACCTGCCTGCTACCAGGCTTTTGGTCAGCCTGTTTTAATCGGCGGCACAATGGGAACATCTTCGTATATCCTTGCCGGCACGGTTGTAAGCGAATCTCTTGCTTTCAGCTCTGCCTGCCACGGGGCTGGCAGAAGTATGAGCAGGACGGCAGCGACGAAAAAATGGCAGGGCAGTCAGATTGTCAGAGAGCTTGCCCAGCGGAAGATAATAATAAAATCAAAGTCAATGCGGGGCCTCGCAGAGGAGGCCCCGGATGCGTATAAGAATGTCAGCGCCGTTGTCGAGGCGACGGCAAACGCCGGCCTTGCGAAAAAGGTCGCAAAGCTACTGCCCCTGATTTGCGTCAAGGGCTGATTCGTCTGCGGATAATGCCTTTTCAGCTTTTCGCAGCAGGATTCCGCGAATAATTCCGGCTGTACCAATCGCAAAAAACACGATGGAGGGCATTAATAATCCGAAGCTGGCCCCTCCACAAAAGTAAATTAATGAAACGATTGCCATTCCTATGCCCATTAGCAGGAAAGCAACTCCTGCAGTCAGGCTTATTATCCAGTCGGCTCCTTTTTTCACGACAGGTCTTAGTTCAGATAGTGGAATACCTTTTTCAATTGCCGCAAGAATCTGCTGGTGCTCAAGGCGTTTTTTGTTCAGAAGATACCAGCCCACTATCGCAACTATTGCAATAATCATTACAAATGGTGCAATGCCGACCCATGCACCGGAAGCCAGAATTTGCGGAACCATATTAATTCCTTTCATTTTTGAGATTATTTTATTTTTATTGAACCATTGTGTGTTTTTAAATACAGTTTGTCCCTGCCGTCGCCGAGGGTGCCTTTTAGATTTTTGCCGATTTTGCCGGAAACCGCGACAGGCAGGCTTGTCTGGATAGAGCCGTTGTGTGTTGAGGCGTCTATTGCCGCAGAAAAATTCTCAGGTGCGGTAAAATCAATATTGCCGTTATGAGTTTCAGCGTTTATTTCACAGGGTTTTGCGGATTGTCCAATGCAGTGTATAGCTATATTGCCGTTATGGGATTCAAATTTTAAATCCGCCAACGTACCCTTATGACCGATATTGCCGTTGTGCGTTGATGCTTTTACGCTGCCCGATGTATCGGTGGTGGTGATATTGCCGTTGTGAGACGCAAGCGATAAATTCATCTTGGCCGGCAGATTTGTGTCCAAATCTATATTAATTTGAACACCTCTTGGAATATCCGGTTTTTCAATTTTGACGATTATACTGTTGCCTTCCGGCAGCAGGGATATTTTTATTTCTTCAGCGATTGTTTTGGCGGCTTCTTCAGTGCCAGCCTTGACGGCTATTACGGCTGCAAGATTGCAATCGGTTGTTTCGGAGCCTTTTATGGTTATATTGCCGTTGTGGGTCTCGGCGACGAAAGTTTCCGCCTGACCGGCCGGAACTGTCACGTTTACCTGTCTTGTATACTTGACCTTGGCTATAGCTATGCAGCCGGATATAAGGATAAGAACCGGCATAAGCAAAATGATAAGAATTTTCCTGTTCATTGTTTTTCCCTTTATATATAGACTTGTTTAATTTTTCAGTTATTATTGTTACGATTTTACTTATTAGTCGCAAGATTTATTGTAAAGGTTTCATAAAAATATGAAACTTTTTGCTATTTTGTGCGACTAATACATAAAAGGAGTCCCTTTTTTGGCAGACAATACCGGGCAAAATAGACAGGCAGATTTAATACGCCGGCTGCGCAGCGGCGACAGAAGGGCATTTGCCGAGTTTGTTGAAAAATACCAGCAGCAGGTTTTTATGTGCTGCCGGCTGCTGGGGCTTGGCGAAAACGAGACAGAAGATATCGCAAGCGAGACATTTTTGGCGGCTTATCAGGGGCTGAATAAATACATCGGCAGGGCAAAGTTGAGCACCTGGCTGTGGAAAATAGCGTATAATAAGGCGATAAGCCATATTCGGCAGAAAATCCACCGGCAAAAATTGCAGGAAAAGCTTCAGAACCAATATACACAAGAACATGAAATCGCCCATTGGGGAAAATCTGACGGTAATCCCGAAATTGTATGGGATGCCGTGAAAAAACTGCCGCAGGACCAGGCTATGGCAGTCGTCTTATATTATCGGCAGGAAAAAAGCATAAAAGAGGTTGCGGATATTATGAAAAAACGACAAAATACCGTTAAAGTTTATCTGTTCAGAGGACGCCAAAGGCTTAAAGAATTGCTGGGTGATAAGATTGAAAGGCTTTACTAATGTTTGCTGAAAATAAACAAAATGAACGAAAATTTGATGGGATGCTGAAAAAAGCATTGAAGGAACACCGTGAGCCGGTTCGGCGGGAGTTTGCTCGGAGGCTTCTGGCTAAAATCCTGACAATTGAGCAACAGGAAGCGATTAGAAAAGTTGTCCGGCAGGAAAGAATGCTGCTGGCGGCGTTTATATTGCTGCCTGCAGCAGTGATGATATTAGTGCTGATGTTCCCGAATCTTTTGCTGGTGTCGTCGCAATTGCCGGGAGTATTGTATCTTCTGGCTAAAGAAACTGCCGCGAATATGGTTCAGCAATGGCAATTGTGGACAAGCTACGCTGTTATCGCAGCGGTTATGATATATGCGGTTTACGAAGTTCTGCTGGCGGATAATTAGAAAGTTAAGTTTTTGTTTCTTCGTTTGTAGCCACAAGATTTATATAGCCGTGCTTTACGCCGCGAAGGCTTATCATCTTCTCACCCATTGCGTTTATGTCTAAAGCCAAACCTCTTACAATCAGAATCTCAAGACAGTTACGGTGGTCTATATAGACATGGATTGAAGATATTGTTTTTATCGGTTTGTGATGCTGCAGTCTTTTAAAGACGCTGGAAATATGCGCCGTATGATGGTCATAGATAAGAAAAATCGCGCCGATTGCAGGCGTTTTTTTATGTTCAAGTTTCTGTTTTGATAAATGCTCACGAATTAAATCACGGATTGCCTCGGAACGATTTTTGTAGCTCTTTTCGCTGATAAACTTGTCGAATACCGCAAGCAGGTCTTTTTCCAGCGATACACCTATGCGTTCGATATCGGACATTTTATTTTTCTCCCATAGTCCTGAGCCTGTCGAAGGAATTGCTGTCTGTCGGCGATACGCAGTAAACGTAGCACAGCGGCTCATTCGAGTTATTCATTATATTATGAATGGTCCGCGGCGGTATGTAAATTATTTTTCCTTTGCCGATTTGGAGTGTTTTTCTATCGCCAATAACAGCCTGTCCCTGTCCGGAAAGGAAAATCAGCATTTCTTCGTTATCCTCTGTTGAGTGTTCTCCGCAATCCCGCCCCGGCAGCAGGTTGACCATTCCGGAACGCATACCGCCGGTTTGCGGCAAACCCGTTAAAAGGGGCTGATGCTCCGATTTTTCACTTAAAATGGCAACAAAAGGTTCATTTTTTGACATTTCGGTAACTTTCGAGATAGTATTCATATTTTTAGGTCATTTTACGGGATTTTTTCGGTTTTTCCATAAATTTTCTTGCCCACTATCAGCAGTTGTATTATGCTTAGTAGCACGATTTTCATTTTTTTATGCGCAACTGTTTCGCAGGAAGGTTTCGAGATGAAGGAAGAGGGAAGATTACTTTGTATAGTGATATTTTTATTTACGACAATTTGTTTAGCCGAGACACATATGAATGTTCAGGCGGTTGACGAATATGGAGTCGGGATTCATCCTGATTTGCAGACATGGAACAAAGTTGCTGTCGAAGGAATCATACTCAATGACCCTTTATATATACTGGATGCGATGCCTGATCAAAATAGCCCCGGGCCGGGAGGAATGTGGCAGATATATGTTCAGGGCGAAGGAAATGACCATGCCGGCACTGCGGTATGGATGGGACAGTGCTACGACAATCTCTGGGGCGGCAGCGGCACATATACGAATGGGCAGTGGCTGGCAGAAGTGTTTCGGATTGACCACGACCCCTGCACCGGTTACGATTTTGCGCCGGGCGACAAGGTGCGGGTTACAGGCCTGTTAAAATATTATGGCGGAAAAACGAATATCAACGAAAGACATGATACGGACCCGGCCAATGACTTTAAAGTAGAACTCCTTAACGCTGCTGTAGGACTGCCTAATCCTGAGTTGATTACGCTGAATGATGTCAAGGATGGAAACGATAACTTTATTTTTGTGCAGAGCAGAATCAGCGGATGCGAATATTATCAGGGCAGGCTTGTTCGCATAAGCAATGTTTCTTTTGTAGATGCCAACGGATGGGATAAAGACGCGACTCTTAGAATAACAAACGGGGTAAAAACATTCGATGTGAAACTTGGAATCGGATACGGCATTTATCCCGGCTCGAATAATCTGAATAATGTGTTTGATGTAATCGGCATATTTGACCAGGAAGGCTCTGATATGGCAGGGTATAGAATATGGGTGCCGAACTATGACGGAAACGGCAGGGTTTTGACGGACCGCCGTCCGAAACCGAGAAATCTTGTCGGCGATGTCAATAATGATGGTATAATAAATTTCAAGGACCTTGCCGATATGGCTGCCGACTGGCTCATGTGTGCTCCCGGCAGCGGGGGCTGTAACTGATTTGCAGTTTCGGGTAAAATAAGAATAGAATGGATTCAAAAAAAGGATTTAGTCTTGTTGAGCTTTTGGTGGTAATGGCCATAATTGCGTCATTACTCTCTATGCTTATGCCGGCGCTGTCCAGGGCAAGACTGCAGGCTAAAATTTTAGTAGTTAACGCCGAGCTTTGTGATATAGGCACTGCCCTTGAGGCTTATTCGATATGCAATAACAACAAATTCCCACCGACGCGAGCAGACTGCAATCCGTCAGCGATAATTTATTCATACTCACTGCCGCAGGAGCTGGTAAAAGGCAATTATCTGCCGGGCGGCAATGCCGGCAGAATCCGATTTGCAAAGATTGAAGATAAATTTAATCCCGGCTGCACTTATAAATATATCTCTCCGGGGTTGAGTTATGATTATACAGGCTCACCTTTCTTTCAGACTTTATATGTGCCGACAGGTTATCCGGCGATTATGTCAGGAAAACCTTTGCCATCATACAACAACAAGGCAAACTCTCCGCCTTCGCCGGTTAGCTGGGTGCTTTTTAGCGTAGGCCCAAAATACCCGCAGGAAGAATTGAAAAATGCTGCTTTTCCAATCAGCAAAGGTTTTCCGGTGTGTAGGGAGTTTTGGTTCGATTCCAAAGCAGGCAAAGGAATTCTCGCGCGGATAAAAATGTTGAATCATAGCGACCATATCGGCACATTTGGAATTGGCCGCTGAGCTTTTAAAGTTCCATTTCTTTTGTTTCCAGGCTGCAGGTTTCCCCTTGCCGCTGGCAGTCAGATATGTATAATAGCCGCTTTATATATATTTAATTTTGAAAGGTTTTAAAAATGGCAAATGCCCCGAAAGCAAATGCTGTTGTAAGTCAGTCGGGCGGCCCGACGGGTGTTATTAACGCTTCTTTGGTCGGCGTAATCGAAGAAGCGAAAAAGCATCCTGAGATTAAAAATCTCTACGGCGCAATCCACGCGGTAAGCGGCATCGTAAAGGAAAATTTCATAGACTTAAAGAAAATCTCCGACGACGTGCTTGAAACCGTCGCGGCAAGTCCCTCATCTGCGCTCGGCTCAAGCAGAGATAAGCCCGATGACGAATACTGCAAAAAAATCCTCGACGTATTTAAAAAGCAGGATATCCGTTATTTCTTTTATATCGGCGGCAATGATTCGGCTAATACCTGTTTTATTATAAACAATATGGCTCAGCAGGCCGGCTTCGAGCTGCGGGCATTTCACGTTCCAAAGACAATCGATAACGACTTGCTCGTTACCGACCATTGCCCCGGCTTCGGCACAGCGGCGAAGTTTGTTGCTTGTGCCATAATGGGCGATGACCTCGATAACAGGGCTTTGCCGGGAATAAAAATTGATTGTATTATGGGCAGGCACGCAGGTTTTTTAACCGGAGCCGCAGCTCTCGGCAAACAGAGGGACGATGACGGCCCGCACCTGATTTATCTGCCGGAAAGACCGATTACAATGGAAAAGTTTCTTGCCGATGTGGAAGCGGTTTACAAAAAACTCGGCAGATGTGTTATCGCGGTAAGCGAGGGCATCGGCGATACTGACGGTATTACCTGGGCGGAGAAAGTTACCAAGACAGATGAGCGCGACGGCCACGGCAATGTCCAGCTTTCCGGCACAGGTGCATTGGCAGACTATCTGGCGATGCGTATAAAGGCGAAATTAAAAGTCAAACGTGTCCGAGCTGATACCTTCGGCTATCTTCAAAGAAGTTTTGCAGGCCTCCAATCCGAAGTCGATGCCAGAGAAGCCCGCTGGTGCGGCCGACACGCCGTTCAGTTTGCTTCAAAAGACGCCAGCGGCTCTGTTGCGATTAAACGAACCGGCACCGGCAAAAATTATGCCGTTGAACTTTTCAGAACTGAGCTTGCTAATGTCGCTGAGAAAACGAAATCAATGCCGGCCGAATTTATTAACAAAGACGGCAACGGTATAACGCCAGCGTTTGTTGATTATGCTCTGCCCCTTACCGGCGGACTGCCAAAAACCGAATATCTCGGCAATAAACCGAAGATTTAGCCCTCTTTGGCGGATTAACCGGATTTTTATGAACCAACCTGCTATTTGTGCAGTATTAAAAGCTTATGTAACGTAAAAATACCATTTGAAAGGATAACTATGTTTAAATCATCTAAAACTTTATTGGCTTTATCTGCTTTGTTGGCGGTATTGGCAATAATGTTGGTCGGCTGCTATGAGAAAGCACAGCCTTCATCGCAGGCAAAGACCGAGACGAAAAGTTCGTTAGCGGCGCCGGCAAAAACAACTGCCCCCGCTGAGGTAAATGCACCTGTCTGCAAAACTGCTGTGAAAAAGGAATGCAAAACAGAGAAGAAAGTTTGCCCGAAAAAGGCGGCAAAAAAAGCCTGTCCGCTGAATTGCAAGAAGCCCTGTTGTGCAAAGAAGATGGTAAAATGTGTTTCCGATGCTAACGCAGCAGCAAAGTCGTGCGAAAAAAGGACCTGTGCCGTTGGAGATGGCAAAGCGGTAAATGAAAATATTTGCGCTGAATACAAAGGCAAAAAATATTGTTTCTGCTGCCAAGGCTGCAAGAAACAATTTGAAAAAGACCCCGAGAAGTGTATTAATAAGTGCAAATAATTATTAAGGATATGATTTCGGATAGCTGAGCGGCAAAAATTTGCCGTTCAGCTATTTTTTTTACATATTTTTGTATCTCGGCCCTCCGCCGCCTTCAGGTGCAGTCCATCTTATGTTGTCGAAGGGACATTTTCTCTGGCAGGTCTTGCAGTGCAGGCAGTTTGACGGATTTGCCGGTTTTACCTGTTCGTTTACCGTCTCATAGACTCCTGCCGGGCAGAATGTAATGCAGGGCGAATTGTAATTCGGTTTGCATTTCTGTGCGCAGATATTCCTGTTGATTATCGTCAGATGACTCGGCTGCTCTTCACGGTGTTCTGTTGCAGCCATCGCCGTGAATGTATCCTTGTCGTAATCTTTTGACGGCTTATATTTATATTTTTTGCCCGTCATAACCTTGTAATCTTCTTCTACCTTAAACCTCGGCAGCTTATTGCCGAGCATTGTAAATAAAGGTATTCCGAACAAAGGCCCTAATTTTGCAACTGCCGGTCTGAATTTCGCTGCTTGTTTAAGTTCTTCCATTACGCCGAGCATATTCAGCATTTCCGTGTATTTTGATGCCGCCGCGTTAAGGTTGTTTTGACACTCTGCGATAGCCCGTCCTGCTGCTATGCCCGATTTTATCGCGTTATGCAAACCTTTAATCTTGAGCATATTTACGAACCCCGCGCTGTCGCCGAGGATAAGGACGTTGGCTTTTCCGATTGCGCTTGTCTGCGGGTATCTGGGCAGGGAAAAATACCCGCCTTCGGGAATCATTTTTGCGCCTGCCTCGACGATTGTTCCGCCTTCGATGAATTTTTTTACGAACCTGTGATTTTTGAAATTGGTCAGCGCATCCTGCGGATTAAAATCGCAGTATTTCCAGTCTAATCCGACAATCATTCCTATGGCGATATGATTTTGGCTTACCGGATACATCACGCCTCCGCCGAACATTGCCGGCCCAAGCACCGGCGTCCAGAGCGGATAGCCCAATGCATGAACTGCCCGGCCCGGTGTAAATTCTTTGAACTGCTCATCACTTACACGGATGATTTCTTTTACTCCGACCGAATAAAGCTGATTTGCCTGTCGTGTCAGACCTGCCTTTTGTATGAATTTTTCCGTTACAAGGCCGTCGCAGCCTTCCGCGAGAATAATACAATCGGCGTTTATGATTTCACCCGCGACGTAGTTGGGCAGTTTTCGTCCTTCTTTGTTCAGTCCCTGGTCAACGAGTTTTACGCCGGTGGCCGTATTTTTTTTCTCGTCGTAAATAATATCCTCAGCGGCAAAGCCGTGTATTACCTCTACGCCGAGATTGTTTGCCGTTAGGCATAGCCATTTTGTCAGTTTGCTTGTGGATACTATATAATCGCCTAAATGGCTCATTTGGGCCATATTCATTTTAAGAGCTTCGAAGATTTTCATTGTAAATGAAAAGTTAAAGGCAAAAGTTCTGCCGAGCACAAACAAGAGATTGTCTTTATCAATCTTATAAGCCAGCACATTTTTTGCCTGTTCTGAGTTTTTCCAGTCTTTATCGACGGGATTCAGCAGTATATCGAGGCAGTCCGCTTCAAGTGCCGCGCCGGAAAGATTATGATTGCCCGCATCTAAAGCCTTGTCGATAACGCAGATTTCCGTCTGCGGCTGCTGGTTTTTAAGAGTGATGGCGGCAGATAGCCCCGCCGGCCCTGCGCCGATGATAAGTACTGAAGTTTTATTTGAATTAGTTTCGCTCACGTTAGCCCCGCACCTTTTGTTCCGTTTTATCTGAAAGTAAAATCATTTAAACTTTGCTCCTTTTAATCGTTTTTTTCCTGATTTTTAGCCTGGTACACAAGGTGCGGGGTCAAATCCTTTGCCAGAATATCGGCCAGTTTTGGCACGATATCTTCAACTGTTCCTGTCATATAATAATCGCAGTGTTTAAAAATCGGCGCGCCGGGGTCGCTGTTGATTGCGATTATTGTTTCGCTGTTCGCCACGCCTATCATATGCTGAATAGCGCCGGATATTCCCAGAGCGATATATAATTTCGGCCCGATGGACGTTCCGGTCTGCCCGACCTGATGAATGCGTTCCGCGAATCCCTGCTCGACGGCGGCTCTCGATGCGCCGCGCTCGATGGTCGTCCTGAATTTTTGTGCAAGAGCGCCTGTAAGTTTATTCACCAGCTCCTCATAATTGTCCCTGCTCTGCATGCCTTTTCCGCCGCTGACTACTATTTCAGCGTCGAAATTGACTTTGCCCGCGCCGATTTCCGTTTTAACAATATCAAGACTCAAATCCGCTTCGCTTAATTGCGGCATCTGTTTGATAATTTTGCCTTTTCTTGTTATGTCAGGTGGTAGTCTTTTCATAACGCCCGGCCTTGCGGTCGCCATTTGGCATTTTGAATCCTTTGTGCAGATTGTCGCCATAACGTTGCCGCCCAGCGCCGGCCGCGTCTGCATCAGTATCGCAGCGTGTCCTTTTCTGGAATTGTCTTTTATGTCAAGCCCCGTGCAGTCTGCCGTCAGGCCGCATTTGAGCCTGTATGCAATCATCGGCGCAAGAATTCTGCCTGTCGGTGTGGCGGCAAAAAGCACAATCTGCGGCCAATATTGTCCGATTGTGTCCGAGATTGCCTTTCTGTAGGTTGCAGGGTCAAAGACCTTCAGCAAAGGATGTTCAATCGTATAAATAATATCAGCGCCGGCGGTGATAAGTTCCTGACAGAAATTCTTGACGCTGTCTCCTGCGATTACCACGCCGACTTTTGTTTCAAGCGACTCCGCAAGATTTCGAGCCTTTCCGATAAGTTCAAAAGTTGCAGGATGAATTTTTTCTTTCGTTTCCTCCGCGACGACCCAGACATCGCCCCGGTAGCAGGGTGCGCCAACCTTGAATCCTTCGAGCATGTCTTCCAGCGCGTTTTTATGAAAATGCTTGCCCGCCAGCGCAAGAATTTTTTCTTTCGTTTCTTCTGTGATTTCTGATAATTGTTTTATGCCGGCTTTTTCAAGAATATCGGAAAGAATTTCATAATCTTCGCTCTCTTTTTTTGTTCCTTCAAAGCTTCTGTCGAATGCTCCTTTTCTTTTTGCCGGCAGTATATAGCCCTCGCCGTTGCTCGAATCCTGCTTTTTCTGCTCCTGCTGTTTACTTAGACTATCGGCGATTACTTTTGCAAGTTCCGCAGGTTCGGTTATATGCTGGCATTTTCTCGTTGTCTTGCCCGGCGGAAAGACCCTGATAACGCGTGTCCTCGAGCCGTCTATTCCGATATGGGTCGCGTCAATATCTTTCGCTCCCCATTGAATAAGCTCTAATCTATTTGCTTTTCGTGTCCCCGCGAATGTCGCGAACAGGGGATATTCGTATTTTGCGACGGTGATAATCGCCGGAGTCTTTCGGCTTGTAACTATCTGGTTTCCGCCGCTGATTATTCTTGTAAATTCGAATTTTCCGTCTTTATACTCGACATTCGTTACATAAGCGATGCAGGACAGGCCAAGTTCTTCTGCGATTTGGGCAGGCACCTGCGCGGTGTCGCCGTCAACCGACTGCATACCGGTTACGATATAATAGTCATTCGAGCCGCCGAGTATGTCTTTTGCGATTTTCCTGATGGCCCCGGCAAGAGGGTTGGCGGTCGCGCACGTATCGGCTCCGCCTAACGAATGGTCGGTCAGCAGCACTGCCGTATCCGAGCTTCTTGCCAGGCTGTATCGCAAAACTTCCGCAGCCATCGGCGGACCCATAGTCAAAGCGACAATTTTGCCTCTTCTTTCGCCAAGCTGATTCATCCTGTTCGCCACCGCAAGAGCGTGTGTATCCAATTCGTTGATTACGCTCGCAAGCCTTGCGCGTATAAGCGTTCCAGTTTCCGGATTAAAAGCGTTATCCGTTATCTGTGTAACGTCCGGAACCTGCTTGACAAGAACTATAAAATCGCTCATTTCAAATCCAATTATTTTTTCAATTTACCCCCACACCTATTTGCGTTAGAGAAGCGAATTTCAGTTTTGTCGGCAAAAATTGCCTTTGCTCAGCTTCTATTTACCCGGCCGCGATGTAAATAGGTGTGGGGGTATAAGCCGATATGATACCGGATTTTCCGCTAATTTCATCAAATTAGCTATAAAACAGGGGCTTTTTTTTGTAACTATTTTGCTGTATTGCAGTTCTGATTTGCTGTTTTTACCATTATTAAACTTCTCCCTTGCCAATTTGGATGAAAAACGGTTTAATACCTGCTTTACCTCGCCTGTGGCGGGTTATTTGTGGAGTTGGAAATTGTGGTTTACGGTCTTCTTTCATAAGGGATAAAGCAATGGCAGATATGAAGGCATTAAGCGAGGCTATAATCAATGGCGACCAGGCTGCGGCTCTGGTGCTGACAAAATCGGCTATCAGCGGCAATGTTCCAGCGGAAATAATTCTCAATGAGGGTCTCATCGCCGGTATGAACACAATCGGCGAGCGGTTCAAAAACAATGAGGTTTATATTCCTGAGGTTCTTATTGCCGCCCGCGCGATGAAGACGGCTATGGAAGTTCTGGAGCCGAAACTTATCGAAGCAGGCGTTGAGCCTGTAGGCAAAGCGGTAATCGGCACCGTTCAGGGCGACCTGCATGATATCGGCAAAAATCTCGTGGCTATGATGCTCAAAGGCGCGGGCTTCGATGTCATTGACCTTGGCGTTGACGTCAGCGCTCAGAAATTTTTGGAAAAGGCAAAAGAGACGAAAGCGAAAATTATCGGTATGAGCGCACTTTTGACTACGACGATGTCTTCGATGGAAAAAACAGTCAAGGCGGTAAAAGACGCCGGCCTTTCCGTAAAGACAATGATAGGCGGCGCTCCTGTTACCCAGAATTACGCCGATAAGATTGGCGCCGATGGCTATGCCCCCGATGCCGCTTCCGCCGTTGATTTGGCAAAGTCCCTTATTGGAAAGTAGTTATTAGTCGCTGGTCGATAGTGAAAGATATCAAAATTTAACCCGCCGTGAAACGGCGGGTTTTCTTTTTCGGGTTTTGAAACGGAATCAATGGCCCTAATTTTTTAATAGCCACAGATAAACACTAATTATCAAGCCAAACCTCCGCAAACATAGAAAGATCAAGGAAATTCACTATGTTATTCTCGTCTTTATAAATATCGCCCGGAATATTTTCGCCTGTAACAAGCCAGTTGTCGCTGATGACACCGACATCGCCAAAACCTATAGAACCATCGCAGTCAAGATCGTAAATATTGTTGGCTGAATAATCCTGGTCTGTCTGGTCATTAAGAACACCGGCATATTCTCTCGTATATGGGTTGAAAGTATAATTTTTCCTGGTTGGTATAACAGTACCGGACCAGTTATAATCTACCCATACCTCGTAAAAACCGTTGGCGTCAGTCGTATCCTGGCCTCCGCCATTATTTGCATCCATCAATACATCAGCTATTGGTACGTTGCAGGAATTTTTAATGTGACCTGAAATTATAAATCGCAAAAGCGCTCCTGTATAATCTTGGTTATTATAATCACTTGTAACATTAACATATCCTATGTTGTTTGGTTCAAATATGTAAGCATACTTTGCAGGCACAACTTCACCAGACCAGTTATAATCGACTACCACCTCGTAATATCCGTTAGCATCGGTTGTATCTGAGCCGCCGCCGTAATATTTACTTGTCCACGGGCCACCGTTATTATCCGGCGATACTAATACACTATCGAGCGGTATGAGTCCGGAATCAACAGCGTAGCCCCAGATAATGAAAGTATCCAGTATCGCGGTGTAGTTATCGTTCTGATCTGTGGTAACATTATTGTAATCTATACCATTCGGCTCGAACGTATAACCTGTCTTGCTTGGGATAACCGTACCCGACCAGCCGTAAGCTACCGTTAATTCATAGTAACCATTAACATCGGTAATATCAGTGCTTCCACCATTATTATTTGCGTCTATCTGTACACCTTCAACCGGCGTATTTACATCGGGTTCCATGACATAGCCGGAAATAGAGCGAGCCTGTGGACCTAAAGATATTATAATATCTACTGCGGAACCAATTAGAACTATTGTTTCGCCAGCCGGATACTGACTGATAACAAGACCTGCAGCCACGGTGTCGCTGTATGCCTGTGTTACCGTGCCAACGACCAGACCGGCACCGGTAATTGCTGTTGCAGCAGCGGCCTGAGTCTGTCCGACAACATCCGGTACAGTAGTCGTTGATGGAATTGCGGTGCCCGTAATTTGGACGTTGTCAATATAAGCGTACCTGCTTGAGGTGCCGCCGGTGGTGCGGAACCTTACTCTAAAACCGGCATTGTTGCCGGCGCCAGAGGCACAAGTAAAATCCCGGAATGCCCATAAGGTTGAACCGGTCAACGTTTCAAGAACATTCCATGTATTGCCATCTGTTGACCAATCCACAACGAGGGTTACAGACGTCTTGGTAAGCTTTCGGTCATATTTGACATGGATTGTATTATAGCCTACAGTGCTTTTGCTTTTTGTTATCGAGCTTACTGAAGCACTCCCTGGAATTTGTGCACCATAGGTGCCTGTGTATTTTGCACCAGTTGTAACGCTGGCAGTGCCCGCTACCGTCCAGCCGCCAGCGGTAAAATCACCGCTCTCAAAGCCGTCGCTCCACAGCGGAAACGCAAGGGTAACCGACATACTGGCGCCTGTGGTTCCCACATTCGTTATATTCGCATTCAACATCTGCCCGGCGTAACTTAAATTGTTCGGGATGCTGCTTTCCGTAAACACCGTCGCATTCCCCGCTCGGAAATAATCCGCATCATCACCGGCGTTTTCGTTAAGTGCCAGATGTTGGGTGCCGCTGGCTTCCTCAAGGTCAACCTTATAGTGAGTTTGGTCGTCATTATTTGCCTGCGATTCATCAATATGCCATATCAAAATGCCCCGCAGCGAACCCGGCAGTCCCGAATCAAAACCAGAACCCTGTCGATTTTCGACCAGAAAATATTCATCGGAAGGAAATCCTCCCTGCAACTTAAATATTTGACTATTTGTTTCCACCTGTCCGAGAGAATACAACCCGCTCGACGATATAAGAGTTGGCGAAACCCACCCCAGATAACATTTGCACCAAGCGCTCATATGCGCAGGTGAGGTTCCATAATTCCCGTTCCAGCTTCCGCCGGCCATCAGGCAGAAATTTCCCGCTCCCTCACTGTCGTATCCGTAATCATACAGGTCCGGCAAACCCAGAAAATGTCCGTTTTCGTGGCAGATGACTCCAATCCGCGTTATCCCCTGGGTGGAGGGAGAACTGTCCCATCCTCGCCGTGCCGGCTCCGTGTGATACATCTGCATTGAAACACCATCATACGTTACCGGGCTAATCAACTGCCACTGATGCGACCAGATATAATTGATGTCGTTCCCGCTGTACTCTTCGCCGCCGCCGGCGTGGATAATCGTCAGACCGTCAATCCACCCGTCACTGTCGCCGTCCACTGTTCGAAAATCAAAGCCGCGTGCCTCTAATTTTGCCAGAGCCTCCTGCACCATTTCTCGGGGACGAATATCATACCCGTAGCTGTCATTGGCGCCATAATAGGCATAGCCGTTGTCAAGAGTCACGGACTCCACTACCGTAGATTGCATCGTCAAGGCATTGTATGAAATCTGATGATAATAATCTTTGACCGAACCGACCGCACCGTCGGTCGTATACCCGATTTGATTGAACAAATCATCGTAAGCCTGCCGTGAATAAGCCACTGATAAATCGGAAAAATTGACAAGAATTACAAGATTATACATTGTTCCCGTATGCGGCGCAAAAGCAGGTTGTTCTACCAGCATGGATTTTACAGCGAGGCTGCGTTCCACGATGGCAGACAATTTTTCCTTATTGGGTTTCAAGGCTCCAATTGCCTTGGGATCGGCCTTGCCTACTGCATATTTGCCTGCAACTGTAGTGCCGGCCTCCTCTATCATATAAACCCATTCTCCGCTAATTTCGCTTTTGGTGATTAGATAGCCATTTTCATTTTCATTCCAGTGAGAATATTCGTCTCCTCGCAGATATATAGTTATTTCTGTCCCATCCGGCTGTGCCGCCTTAACTCCCTCGGGACACGCTGGAACTGCCGCAGCCATCTCTATTTTCAAAAACAAAAAAAATAACAATAAAATCGCAATGCCTATTCGATTGTCTATAAAATCCCTCGTATGATACTGCCGGCAAACAGTCTTCTTGTTCGATGAGAACAACGACCTTGACCTGATAATAGTACTCATTTCCTTGTCCTCCATTTGACTCATCTAATAGGGAAAATTAACTTTTACCCGGGATTTCCCATATTAAACGCTTGGCCACACAACCAGGTATTTTATTTATTCCCTTTAAATAATCATTCTTCTTCGTTGATAATCATATCATTATAGGGCATTTCCTGCTGCAAATCAAGGAAAAGTATAGCCAATTATTGTTTTTGGAGCATATTAGGGAGGTAGAGTCAAACTCCGTTATCAAATCCGCCTTATAGCGAATTTAAGATGACGGGGCTAATCACGTTATTATTGACACTTGGTCTAATGATAAATCACCTTGACTTTTTACGGTTTTCTTATAAAAGTAAATATATGCAGAAGATAAAGAACCCATTGCTTTCGCAACTCTTTATGGAGACAAGCTTTGTGCCTAAAGGGCAGCAGCTTAAACAGCTTGCCGCCGCCGAGGAGCTTTACAAAATAGTCGAGCCGGACAGGCAGTATCCTTATGAGTTTATCTGCTTTAAAATTACCGGCTATAGGCCCAAAAGTCAGTCGGCCCAGCAGGCAATCAGCGGCTCGGAACTTCTGAGAGATTTGCCGGTTTATGTTCTGCGCCAAAGCGCAAGATTAAAATTAAGAGCCGACCAGCAGAGCGAAAAAATTTATTCGATCGATGAGCTTTCTGAAAAATTCAATATCTCAAAAAGGACGATTGAACGCTGGCGCAGGAGGGGGCTGCTCGCCAGAAAATATATTTTTGGCGGAGGTATTTCGGGAATCGGTTTTGCATCTTCCGCTGTGGAGCAATTTGCCGGCAAAAACGCCGAGCTTGTAAAAAAGGCCTCGCAGTTCAGCACGACTTCTCCCGCGGCCAAACAGGCCATTATAGATATGGCGCAGCAGTTAGGCTCGGACGGCGGTTTGAGCAGAACGGCGATAATAAAAAAAACGGCCGCTCATTTCAGAAGAGCCGCTGAGACCGTCAGGCTGATTATCGCTGATTATGAAAAGAGGCACAAAAGGCAGATATTCAAAAATACTCATACCCTGCTGGGTTCGAAAGAAACTGCGTTAATATATAGTATGTATGAATCCGGCGCAGCGATAGAACGGATTGCGGCCAAATTCAGCAAAAGCGTCAGCACAATATACAGGATAATAGACAGGAAGAGAATAAGAACGCTGCTGGCGGCGAAAATTGATTATATTGCCAGCAGTGAATTTGCCCAGCCGGATGCCCAGGAAAAAATTCTGGCTTCTCCCGTATCGGTTCACAGGATGCCGAAAGGACTTTTGCGGAAAACAGATGTAAGGCCGGATAAGAATTGGCAGGAGTTCGTAGAAGCGATAAAAAAGATTCCCGCGTTAAGTCGCCAGCAGGAGGTTGAGCTTTTCCGGCGGTATAATTTTTTAAAGTTCCTTGCGGCGGAATTGGTTAAGCAGTTAAGCCTGACAAAACCCTGTGCCAAGGCATCTCAGCGGGCCGAGCAGTTTTTGAGTCAGGCGGAACGAATGAAAAATCTGATAATAGAAGCGAATCTGAAACTTGTCGTCCGTGTCGCGGGCAGGCACGCATCCGCCGGCAATCTGGCGGACCTTATCAGCGAAGGCAATATGGCGTTATTCAGGGCGGTGGAAAAATTCGATTACACAAGAGGGTTTCGGTTCAGCACTTATGCTTCGTGGGCGATTGAGAGGGAATTTGCGCATTTTCAGCCGACAGGGCCGGGCGGCACGGAAATAAGCGATTTCGATGAAATATCAGTTTCGCAGCATTTGAAAACCCGCTCTGCCGGCGTTGAGGCGATTGAGAAGGCTCGCAGCAGTCTCGAGCAGGTAATAGCGGAGAATCTTACGGAAAGAGAGCAGCATATTATCCTTTATCATTTCGGCCTTACCATTATTTCTTTATGTTTTTTTATCTGATTTCATCCGTTAAGACCAACCTAAATTGTAAACGGCTCAGCATCATTCATTTGTTTAACGTTTTCAAAAAAATCAGAATACCTTGCTGCTTCAAAAGTATGAATTGGAACCAGGCACTTTGGACTTAATGCTTTTGCGAAACGCTGAAGGTCGTTTAATACGGCGTGTCCACTGGTGTGAACCTGTTCAATCTCAATCTTTTTATCGCGACAAAAATTTTTAAATTTATCAGTCAGATACCCTTCCCACATCGAATAAATTATTTTCGCTTCTTCGGGAGAATTAATGTTTCTGATAATCTGTGGAAATATCGAATTATCTCTTGCCAGCATAAGCACTTTATTCTTTTTCTCATTTAATTCATCCATATCAATTTTCCGCCTGTTATAAATATAAAGCAGCTCTTTATGACCAACCCCAGCGAGTTTTTCCGCATGGTAGTTAAAAAATTTGACCCTTATATTTTTCCAGTCGAACTGTGGAATCTTTTTGGATACTTCCCCAAGTTTCTGCAGTATGAAAGCGGTATAAATGTCTATTACGAAAGTTGTATCTGTCTGCAAACAGGCTCGATATGCTGAAACAAGTCGGTCAATATTCTGAGATGATGAAAATAAAAATGTTATGTTGTTTTGTTCTTTCAGAATCTCCACAATTCTGGCTTCGACTTCGGTCTCATCCTTATATACCATTTCATTCCTGCCCAGCATCGAACCTTCCATCAAAAGACAATCGATGTTCACTGGCGGGTTTTTTATCATTTTTTTGAGCAAAACACCCTTTCTGCCGTGCCCTCTGAAGTCGCCGGAGTAAAACACCTTTTTGTTATCTGCTTCGATGAAGAACGCAAATGCATCAAAGGCAGAATGGTCAACGAGATAAGGTGTTATTTTGAAATCTTTTATATGAAACGGCGACAGGTGTTTTATTATATGAGTGTTTGACAGTTGAACATTCTTATTAAGAAATATATTCGTCGCGTCAACAAGCTCTTTTGCACCCCGGCTGATATAAACAGGTATCTTGTCATTCGCAAAATCCAGTAAACCATAATGATCGAGGTGAGAATGCGATATTAAAATAGCATCGATTTGCGGTTCTTCATCTTTATACAAGCCCTTGACATCGGGCAGAGTCTTTTCTGTCTTCAGTTCATCGATTGATTTGCCTGCTATGCTTTTCGAATCAAAGGGTTGTTTTTTTGAATCAACAAGTGGCATACCCAAGTCTATCAGGATTCGTGAGTTATCGGCAATCAGTTCAACACAACTTCCGCCGATTTCTTTTGTGCCTCTATGAATTATTACCTTCATTCTAATCTCGAGTCATATACAATGACTGGCTTGCCTTCTACCTTATCACCTTTAGTTTTTATCTCAAGAAGAACTAAATCAAATAACTTGTTTTTCAGAATTAACGACAATACTCCATTACGCCCCATCAGCCCCGGATGAAATTTCTCGGCAACGCAATAAATCGCAATTTTATTTTTATCCAGAAGTAGAACCTTGTCAAAAAAATAGTCTGCGATATGTTTTTTAAAAAGATGGCAATAGATACCATAATCGAGTGCCTGGATCAGAATGTCGAGGGGGCAGTTTGCACCAGCCTTCAATTCGATTACAGATAATTGGTTGAAATTGTTAACGGCCAATATATCAATCCAGAATTTCCTGGTAATCCTTGCCCCTTTATTTATTTCATTCTCGAAAATATTAGCAGGAAATTGTCTTATGGCTTTATTAGAACCACTAAATTCAGTTGCAAAAACACCAGACAAGTTCTCAGATATGTATTTTTCTAAGCGGGATTCTGGATGGGATTTGGTCCCACGTGATAAAAAATCTTCTGGGTCGGAATAGGTAATATATTTATCAGTTTTTCCAACATTTTTAACTATATCTTCAACTTTTGCATTAATTTCATCAACATTTTTGATATCAAAGGATATATTTTTGAAAATTTGGAATTTTGATAAAAAATATATCCTCAATCCCATTGTTAACCACATCGGTTTATTGATATCAATAACATCCAAATGTATGACATTTTCTTTGTGGACGCCATAAAGTCCTTTATTCAGCAAATAGCTTATAGCCCATATATCCAAGCTATATTTTACTTCCGAATTATCCTTATAGGATACACAGATGCCGTCTTTTTCTTTTTTGAAATTTATCTCCGATGGATATTTCATTCAAAATTTTCCAAGAATAATTAGAAACAGTCTCCTATTTTTTTAGCACTCCACCAAGTTCCCTGTTCGGCCCTACGGTATAAAGCCTTTTTTTCGCTTCGCTGTTGATGTGACAGGCAACGACCCTTCCGGCAAAGATTATATGGTCGCCTGTAGTAAGTTCGCTTTCAAGAATACATTCGAAATTCGCCACGGCGTCATCGAGAATAACCGAATCGATTTTCTCAGCTGGGCTTATTTTGCAGCCGGTTTCGGCGAATTTATCGGTATCTCTTCCGCTGTGTGTGCCGAAAAACAGAGCCAGTTCGCCCATTTCTTCGCTCGGATACGCTACCGTAAAGCACCTGCTTGTCCTTATGGCTGCCGTTGAGTATCTTTTGGGCGTAAGCGCAATCGCAAACATCGGTGGCTGGCCGCTTGTAACCATACTCCAGCCGATAGTTACAGGATTCGCCTTGCCGTTTTTGTCTTTTACAACTGCTATTACTATTTGTTCGGGGTATTTTGTTTTTATGGCTGTATCATAATCGGTTTTTTTCTGCATTTTCGACCTCCCTTAAGAGTGTATAAAATTCTATCTCTTTTTCTTTTCAACCTCAACTGTAATATTTTTATGGTTAGCTTTAAGGCGCAATCGCGCAGCGATAAAAAAGTTCAAACACTAAATCCGTCTCAAGTTTGCTTGAAAGAGGATTTTGTTTAAATTTTTACAATCCCGAAGGGATGCCTTAAAGCAATTAACAGTGCAAATCCGTGTAGTTCCGTGTCTAATCTTCTTCGTGCCCTTCGTGTTCTTCGTGGTAAGAAGCGGTATCTGTGACTAAAATTTAACAGTTTGCAAATTTTCGTTTCTTCGCTTAAGATTATATTAATACTGAAATCCTTAACAAGGAGATTTTAAATGGCGAAGATTGGCTTTATCGGTGCCGGCAATATGGCTGAGGCGATAATCAAGGGTATTATCGATGCAAAGGTCTATAAGGCAAAGGATATAATTGTCAGCGATATTCGGCCGCAGCGCGTCAAGACTATCTGCAAAAAATATAAAGTTACATCTGCCGGCGATAATTGCAAGTTGGTAAGAATGGTTGGCACACTTGTCTTGAGCGTAAAACCTCAAAATATGTCGCAGGTTTTAGACGAGATAAAAGGCTCCGTTGGTAAAAACCTTTTGGTAGTTTCTATTGCCGCGGGGATAACGACAAAACGGATTCAAAAAGCGCTCAGCAGCGTTCCAGTCGTCCGTGTTATGCCCAATACACCTGCTTTGATTGGCCAGGGGGCAGCGGCGCTATACGCCACGAAAAAGGCGCAGAATAGGGTCAAAGACGTTAAGAGAATTTTTTCTGCTGTCGGTCTTGCCATAGAGGTTAATAATGAAAAACTTATCGATGCTGTAACGGCTGTCAGCGGTTCGGGCCCTGCGTATTTCTTTTTGCTGATGGAGGAGATGATAAAGACGGCTCAAAAGCTGGGCCTTAAAAAGGAGCTTGCTGAAATACTTGTTTTGCAGACTGCTAAGGGAGCAGGTCTTCTTGCTGTTAAAGCTTTTATAAATGGTCAAACACCCGATATTCTAAGAAAGCTCGTTACTTCTCCCGGTGGAACTACCCAAGCTGCTCTGAAGGTTTTTTCAAAGCGTAATTTTGAAAAGATGATAAAAGAGGCCCTTAATGCCGCTGCCAAGCGAAGTAGAGAGTTATCCGGCGGCTAAACAGGCAGGCTATTCAACCACGATTGATTCGACCGGGCACTCATCGGTGGCCTGCTGAACGGAGTCCTCGAATTGGGGCGGGACTTCTGCGGTGATAACTTCGGCGATGCTATCACCCATTCGGAAGACTTCCGGGCAGGTTTCGACGCAAAGCCCGCAGGCCGTGCAACTATCGTCTATTCTTACCTTCATAACTTTCCCCTGAACATTTTTAATAGGCAACCCGCCAAAAACTCTCTTTGCCGGCGAGGCTCGTCAAAAGGCGGCCGGGTTTGCTAAGCACAACCGCATTATCGCTTATGGCTGCTCGCTTCCGCGTCTGACCAAGTTCACGCACGCAATTTGCCTGGGACCCGGCCGTAATTAGATAATCTAATTTTAGTCATTGGCGGGCAAAAGGCAAGCTTAATATTGGCTGCTGCGGACTTTATATTCGCCGGGACATCCGCTAAAGGCCCGGCCTCGCCAAAGACGAGAGCCGAGGCGAGCAAGACCCGTCTCACCGAGGCGAGCCGAGGTTGGACCCCTCGGCTCGAAGGCCGCGAGGCCTGCGGCTCGCTAAAGGCGGGATTGAATTTGACTATTTGAGCCAGCGGGCTTAATATGGTCTTAAAGTTGTAAAAAACCGGAGCTGGAATGGCCTATACTGTCCTCGCAAGAAGGTATCGCTCACAAAGATTCGACGATGTTGTCGGTCAAGATGCCATTTCGCAGACATTGAAAAACGCGATAAAGACCGGCCGAGTCGCTCACGCCTATCTTTTTACCGGCACAAGAGGAGTCGGAAAAACCACAATGGCAAGAATACTTGCCAAAAGCCTAAACTGCCTTTCAGCCAAAGAACCAACCATTGAACCCTGCCTTAAATGCGACAGCTGCACAGCCGTAAATACAGGCGAAGATATTGACGTTATCGAAATCGATGGCGCTTCCAATACAGGCGTAGATGATATTCGCAACCTCAGGCAAAACGCCATATACCGGCCGGCACGAGCAAGATATAAAATTTATATTATCGATGAAGTCCATATGATTAGCGTCAATGCGTTTAACGCTTTACTCAAAATTCTCGAAGAACCGCCTTCTCATGTTAAGTTTATCTTCGCGACGACAGAACCTAATAAAGTCCCGGCGACAATACAATCCCGCTGCCAAAGGTTTGATTTCGCCAATATCAGTCCTGCCGATATTATGGCTCAATTAAAGAAGATTCTTACAGAGGAAAAAATAAATTTCGAGGATGATTGTATCATTGCCCTTGCCCGTTTAGCCAGGGGCTCGATGCGCGATGCGCTGAGCCTTGTTGACCAGCTTATCAGCACAGGCGTTGAGAAATTAACTGTGGATATGCTCGAGAAATTTCTCGGCCAGCCGAACAAAGAAAAGATTTACCAGCTTCTTGAGAAAATCGGCTCATCCGATGCCGGCGCGGCACTTGTTTGTCTCGATGCATTGCTTAACTGCGGTTTGAACTGCATCGGCGTTCTTGACAGCCTGGTTGAATCGTTTCGCGATATGATGGTCTTAAAAGTTTCCGCCTCGGACAGCAAATCTCTTATAATACTGACGCAGGGCGAGAAAGAATCGCTTTTGAAAATAGCCGGTGGGTTTGATATTCCTGCGATTGTTTATAATGTTACGCTGTTCGAGAAACTCCGCTGGCCTGTCAAGAACAGCGATAACCCGCGCGCTTTGCTCGAGGCGGCGATATTGAGACTTGCCCTTAGCGAACATTTTATGAGCATACAGGAGCTTTTGTCATCCGCTAAGGGATGCCTTACGGCACAGAACAGTAATATTAAGACTGAATCAAAAAAAAACACGGTAGTAACCCATAAAACACAGAACATAGAACACAGAACGCAGAACGCAGAACTCAAATCCGCCCAGGCGGACAAGCCTCAAATATCAGATCTAAAATCTCAGACGCCGGTTATCAGCGGCGGGGCTGGTTTAGAACAGATAAAACAGCAGTGGGACAAAATCGTTGAATTCGCGAGGGCCGGTGCAAATGCGAGAGTCGCGGAGTTATTGAAAAAAGCTGTGCCTTTGCGTCTTGCTAACGATACTTTGTCGCTTGGTTTTGATGTGAGCGATGAATTTTCGATGAAACTCTGCCAGAGCAACGGCAGGCAAGATGTAATCGAATCGGTTTTGAGCGGTTCTGTCGGCATGAAGATAAAAGTCGCATTTGAGACCGTAAATAACGGCGGCAAAGTGGAGCAAAAGCCGAAACCGCCGGGCGCAAAGACGAGCAAGAAAACGATAGATGAAGCGGCAAATACGCCGGCAATCAGAACGATTCTTTCAGAGTTAGACGCGAATATTTTAGATGTGAAAGAAGAAGGACAATAGCCACCAAGGCACCAAGACACGAAGAATTAACCACGAATAAACACAAATTGACACGAATTTTTTTAGCCACAGAGTTCACCGAGCGGCACAGAGTTTTTTTGTTCTACTGTCCTACTGTTCTCCACTTTCGCCGGATTAACCATAGGCTTCCAATCACAGCCAAATACAGCGACGAGGGCTCTGGGACAGAAGTGAGTCGTAGGCCATTCGCTGAGTAGTCAAGCTCGAAATACTTGCCACAGCCAAGATCCAGCCCTTGGACCATAGCGAACTGCCCGCTATAGGAGCCAAAGTTGAGAATGTCAAAGGTATCGCCCAGTGTTGGTGAAAAACCGTTCAAGAGACTTATTTCAAGCAGCCCGTCAAGATATGCTATGCCTGTTACATTGAGCACGTCAAACTGACCGGACCCCAAACCTGCGATTTCCATCAGTAGCATCCCATCTGGGTCTTGCGTGTAGTTGCCATTGATGGTGATCATGCCGGCAGAGTGGCCGGGGCTGAGCAGCCCGCCGCTGTTTACGATGGAGCCATTGATTATGCCAGAGCCAACAACATCCCCACCTAAAATCTGTGCCGGACTTGAAAATGCCAGATTCCCACCATTAAGATCGGTTGAACCTGCGGTCTGACTGAAGTTCCCGAACGTCAGCGTCCCGTTGTCCACTTCCACGGTGCCGGTGTTGTTGAAGTAGGTAGGTCATACACCGCACCGGCGAGATTGTTCAGCGTTGAATCCTTGACCATGTGCAGTACGCCGTCCGCCGCATGGGTGATTGTCCCCGAGTTCGTTAAGGCCCCTGGAGCGAAATATCCCCAGCCAGCGTCAATGCAATACCCGATTGTCTGATTTCCATTGCCACTGATTGTGATATTATTTTGGTTAGCTATACCTCCATTGCCTCCTGTGCTTCCACCTGTCCATGTAAAGTTGCCCTGATTGATGAACGAGCCCGTACCATACCGGCCAATCTGACCTCCTGAGAACGCAAAATTACCCGTGTTGATCGTTGTCCCATCACCATCTATCATTCCACTAACCATCGTCGCCTGCTGAGAACCTGTCATATCTAACATCAGCGTTGAGCCCGTCTCCACATTCAATTTATTGCTGTAGCCGCTTCCTACTTCCAGCTGAGCTCCGTTTGTAAATTGAGAACTGGCAAATTTCGCCGTTGTGCCCGCTGCCACGTTGCCCCCGACAGCCAAGACGCCATTTCCGTTGGCCGTGTTCTCCCCTTGCCAAGTCAACGATCCATTCAGCCGACCGCCGTTGGTAAACTCGTAGTGACGATCCACGCTAGAGCCGCCGTTGGTTACGTTCAACGCAGTGCCATACACGTTGACCGACCCGCTATTGTTAAGCTGGTACAGCGACAGCGTCCCACTGTCCACTTCCACGGTGCCGGTGTTGTTGAAGTAGGTAGAGTCTATGGTCGCCGTCCCCGTTCCTGCCGACTTGCGGAAGAGGCCCGCATTGTTGATCGTGCCGCCGCTGGAAGTAATGGGCCAACTCCATCCCACTGTAA
>JAPLMW010000023.1 GCA_026386845.1 Phycisphaerae bacterium | reverse complement strand
CAAAGAGCTTCACAGATTGGGCATCGCCGATGCGATAATTGCAGAGCCCCTCGGAGGAGCGCACAGAAATATTCACGATACCGTTTATAATGTTGAGCAATATATCGTCAGGACGCTGCGCGAGCTGAAAAGAGTCTCCATCGAAAACCTGCTCGACAGCAGGTATAAGAAACTGCGGACAATCGGGAATACCGCAACAAAGATGGAGATTGAAGAAGTTTCGAAGTTGCCGGCTATTGAAGGCTTGCCCGCCTCAGGCGTGGCCGCCGAAAAATTCATCAAGGCCGGCAGAATAAAAAAACCTGCACCTGTCGAAGTAAACATTGAATCATAATTTGGTTAGCCCCATCCCTGCGATGGGGGGTTCAGAGCCCCGAATGTAAATGAGGGGTAATCCATAATTATTTAGCCCCCACTTTCAGTGGGGGTTTTCGTTTCGTGGTTAGCCCCGTCATCTTATGTCCGCCGTTAGGCGGAGATGATGACGGGATTCGTTCGTTTGTTTAGCCCTTGTCGGCGGAGATTACCTCCTCAATTACCTTTCTTACTTTTCTCACCTTTCACACACTTCTTACTTTTCTCACCTTTCACACCTTTTTGATTTAATCTTTACCCCGTAGGTCGCGGCGAAGTTTTTAACGAAGACGGATTTACTATCTCTATCTCTTCCGGCGTTAACCAAACAAATGTCGCTGAATAGTTGAGGAAGAAAATCCGTTTTTCCGTAGTATTTCAAGATATTCGTCTTTGCTGATATGCTGGAAATCCTTTATTTTGCTTTTTATTTCCGTATTTCAATACAGGGAAAATGTCATTCCCGGGAAATCACTCCTTTGGGATTGCAGCAGGGAACCAATAATCATCATAATCTAACATTTTCGCCTTGAGGTCTTTGGATAGTAAAAGGGAGTGGAATCGAAGGAGTCGAAGGAAACTTCTTTTTTACCTATCCCCTCTACGCTATACGCTATTCCATAACTCAAAACTAAGAACTAAAAACTCAAAACTATTTTGTGCCTTAACCCCTTATAAATCAAATACTTTTACTCAAATATATCAGGTCCAATCTGTGGTTAAAAGGAATGCTTTAAGGCATAGCCGCATAGCGGCAGAAATCCAAAGCGATGTGCCGACGGCAAGTTCACTTGCAAGTAAGGCACGCGGTTTGAATTTAATGTCCCTAAGGGACGCCTCAAAGCAAATATACCGTGTAAATCTGTGTAAATCTGTGTTAATCTGTGTCTAAAGAAATCTCTGCTTGTCCTCCATAGCCCTTGGCGACGGAGGATGTTTTCCTTTTCTCTGTGGCTAAAAAAATTCGTGTTAATTCGTGGTTAATTAAAAATCCGCGGAATCCGTGGTTCTTTATTATAGAAATACCGACAGACTATGCTGGTTATGAATTAAACTGTAAATCGATAACCGATAACCGATAACTGACAACTAATCTCTTCTTTCACTGACTGCTTTTTATTGTTCTGGGGTCGAGGCCTTGTTCGATTGCCTTTATTTTTTCAACCCTTCTTTTGTGTCTTCCGCCGGAGAATTTAGTGCTCAGCCAGACCTCGACTATCTTGCGCAGGACCTGTGAGCCGAGCAAATCACCGCTCAGGCACAGCACATTGGCATCGTTATGTTCTCTGCTGATTCGTGCGTTTAGCTCATCGTAGCACAGTGCCGCGCGAACGCCTTTAACCTTATTTGCGGCAATACACATGCCTATCCCGGTTCCGCATACCAGAATTGCTCTGTCAACTTCCTTTTTCGAGACAGCGGTTGCCGCTGCATAGGCGACATCAGGATAGTCAACAGGACCTTCAACGCTTATGCCGAAATCAATACACTGGTGCCCAAGCTCCGTTACAATGGCTTTTATCTGTTCCTTTGCTTCCAGACCTCTGTGATCGTTTGCTACCGCTACTTTCATCCCGCACCTTCTTTTTGTTCTAATCTGTGATTCATATCGTTGGTATATCCAATATGCAAAATAAGTATTTTTTCGTTTCCCGACATCTTCCAGGAATGTTTAGAAGGTGCGGGATTCATTTCAACAGCTCACTTATCCTTTTATTAACAGCCCGTTCTATTGTTTCGCCGCAGGTTTTATACGCTTTGTCGCCGCCGCCAATCGGGTCGCTTATATCACCGCTGCTGTTTAGCAGCATACACTTTTGCGCCGCCGCAGGAAAGAGTCTAATTATATCGCTCTTATGGCCTGCTGACATTACAAAAATATAATCGGCTTCGCCGAGCATTTTGGCCGTAAGTTTCCGGCTTAAATAACTGGTTATATCGGCACTTTTTGAAGCACAAAACCTTATGGCTTCAGCACTTGCGCCAATACCATTCATTGCCGCAACGCCGGCGGACGCTACCTTATAACCCATCTGCCCCAGCCGGTCAACCCCGCATTTGAGTTTTTCAGCCAGCAGTTTCTTCGCGAAACCTTCGGCCATCGGACTTCTGCAGGTATTGCCTGTGCAGACAAAAAGAATGTTTACAGTGAACATTTTCTTAATTTGTTTTTCAGAATAAACACCTTCTCTGATGACTTTCCATCCATTGGAGGAGATTTTTACCACAGTGCTGTTTTTTTTGTATTTGCAGGTGCCTCCGTCAAGAATCATATCGACAATGCCGTCGAGTTGTTCTATTGCCTGACTGGCGTTAGTCGCAGGCTCTTTGCCGGCGGTATTTGCGCTGGGGGCAACAACGGGGAATTTACAAAGGTTTAAAAGCCGGCGGGCAATATCGTTTTCGGGACAGCGAATGCCTATAGTATTGTCTTTATAAAGTATTTCCACTATCTCGCTGCCAAATTTAGTTTTTAATTGGTTAATGTCTTTTGGGTTGACCCCGTTAGAGACAGGCCGCCTTTGGCGGCCGTCAGGCATCTCTGATGCCTTGTCTCTAACGGGGTTAATTTCAAAGACAATAGTTAACGGTCCCGGCCAGGCGTTTGCGACGAGTTTCCTTGCCGGCGGGGTTAAGGTCGGAACATAATTCTCTAATTTATCTTTATCGCCTATGTGGAGGGTATATCTTTTGTCTGTATCTCTTTTTTTTAGTTCATCGAGCCGGGCAAGACTTTTTTGGTCAACTTTACAGGCAATTCCATAAACAGTTTCCGTTGGAAAGACAACAAGACCGCCGGAATCGATACAATCAGCGGCTTGTTTTATTAGTTCAATATCTTTTCTAGAGTCGTTTATTTTCAGGATTGTCGTTGTCATATTTACAGAAGATATATAACCACGAATAAACACGAATAAATACATACTTTATAAAAGAAATTTTTGTTTTGCAACGGCTTATTTGTTGTATATTTATAGAATATTTAACAAAATTAACAAAATATCCTTGATTTTTTTAAATAATATATTAAAATACATACATTATTTAACTTTTTAGGGAAAACAAGATGAATTTGGGCGTGAATTTAAATGGCGAGGAACCTCAATTTTTCCAGATAGAATATTCATTCGGAACCTTAATAGTTGATGAGGATATTTTCTGCAGAATCGTCAGAGATAAAAATAAGCGCCCTAAATTTAAAAATCTTAATTGTTTTCATTTATGTCACGGTATCGTCCGTTGCTGTATCGCAAGCGGCAGAAAGAGTTATTCACTTGGCCGGTTGTTATTACAGCCCGAAAAGTATGAAATTGTTGACCATGTCAATCGAAACCCGCTGGACAATAGAAGATGTAATCTGCGAATAGTAAATCCAAGACAAAATACGCTCAATGTAATTGTCAAAAACAGCACAGGGTTGATGGGTGTTTGTAGCAGATGTCATCGTGGGAAAAAACAATTGGGCGCAAGTTTCCGAACGTCAAATGGCAAAAGATTGACTTTTCATATATATGATACTCCCGAAAATCGCATTATTTGCGCATTGGTGCACGATAAATTTGTAATCCAGTCCGGCGATGATGAATATGCGCCGCTGAATTTCCCGATTTTAAAAAACGAGCCTTTCAGAAGCGAATTGCTGAAGATGGATATAAACGAATTTAGAAAAGACAGTATCGAACTTTTTATTAAAAGGTTAGGAGTAAAATTATGAGAACTAAAAAGGGTTACAAAGCGACAATTTACTGGAAAGAGTTTTTTGAAAAAGAAGCATTTATCGAACTGCTCAGGAAGAACGATGAAAAATATACGGTGTTAATAATCAAGGGGCGGTTTTCTGCCCAAAAACCGCTTTTTTGCATTATGCATTCGGAAGACATGGAAGAAAGCCTTGTTGTCCAGGATATATTAACGCTGCAAATGGAAAGTATCCCGTTAAAAAATGTTTGTGGTTTCGCTTTGTTACAGCAGCGGGCGCTAACTTTGATTTTGGACGCTCGGCAAACAAAACAAAAAAAGGTTCGTCGCAAAATTTCTGTTTGACAATAGCACAATTTTACTTAAATTTAGCACTATTCCGTTGCTTGCCACGAAGACATCCGCCTCCGCCAAAGGCTATGGCGGGACAGGCTAAGGCACAAAGGAAATTGATATTAAATTAAAAAACTTTGTGTCTTCGTGCCTTGGTGGCTATCTTTATCTTTAAAACAATGACCGAAGCGAAAAAAACAGTATTGTTTGACAGGCACGCGGCACTTGCCGCTAAAAGCCAAATCGTCCCTTTTGCCGGCTGGATGATGCCGGTATGGTATCAATCCATAAGCGCAGAGCACGAAGCGGTTCGTAAACGAGCGGGACTTTTTGACTGCACTCATATGGCCATATTGGGAATAGCCGGTGAAAATGCAGGGAATTTTTTAAATTCTCTTACTACCAACGATGTTTCTTTATTAAAACCTGGTAAAGCTCAATATTCTTACATTCTCAATTTTGACGGCGATATAATTGACGATGTAATAGTCTATTGCATCAGTAACGATAATTTTATGATGGTTGCCAATGCCGCAAATGAACAGAGGGTAAAAGACTGGATTGCAAAAGTCAGGATCGAAAAGATTTTAATTGACAGCGAATGGCAGTTCGAAGTCAAAGACCTCAAAGACCCTGCTTTGCCTGATGCGAGAGTCGATATCGCACTTCAGGGGCCTGTCTCAGCCCAGTGTCTTAAAAATATTTTTGGCATCGATGTAAGCGGCCTTAAATCCTTGTCATTTATCTGCGCGAAAGCAAAAGGCTTGGATGTAATTATTACCTCAACCGGTTATACAGGCGCAAAAGTTAGTTTTGAGCTTTTTGTTCATCCGGCAAAAGCGCCGCTGCTTTGGGATATAATACTCAAAGAGGGTAAAAGTCTTGGTGTAATTCCCTGCGGTCTTGGCTCAAGAGACAGTTTGCGAATAGAAGCCGGTCTGCCTTTATACGGGCACGAACTTGCGGGCGAATTTAATATCTCGCCGTTTCAGGCAGGTTATCCCTGGGCGGTAAAATTGCAGAAGGGGAATTCTACCCCCACACCAATTCCTACAGATAAGACCATTTTAGAATCTTCCGAAAAGGATGGTTCT
>JAPLMW010000035.1 GCA_026386845.1 Phycisphaerae bacterium | reverse complement strand
ATTGCAGGGCTCGAATCATTAAGCAAAAATTACAATTCAGAGCCGATAAGCTTAAGCAAGGACTGGTTTGTAAAATTGTTTGGCCAGGTTCTCTCGCTCAATACGGCAACGCTCAATCTGCCCGAGCAGATAGTAATCTGGCATTTTGCCGAGGCGTCGTTATCTGTGCTTGACCCGCACACGATGATTGTCTGGCCAAAGCAGGCAGAAGACTTTGAAAAGAGTATGACCAATGAATTTACCGGTATCGGCGTTGAAATCTCGAAGGCTGACGGTTTGCTGCGGGCGGTAAGTCTGTTGCCGGGCACGCCGGCGTATTATTCCGGTATGGATGCCGGCGACATAATAGAGGCTGTTGACGGCCAAAAAACAAGAGATATGTCGATTACCTGTGCGGTGAGTAAAATCACCGGTACTGCCGGCACGAAGGTAACGCTTACTATTCGCAGCCAAGGCGAGGAAAAAACCCGTGATATTATAATTACAAGGACAAAAATTGTGGTGCCGACGACTCACGGCTGGTGCAGGGATGAATCGGGCGAATGGCTGTATTTTGTGGATGATAAGGATAATATCGGTTATGTTCGCGTTACGAATTTTTCGGGCACTACGGCTTCGGACCTTGATGGGGTTCTTAATGCTATTGAAGCCAGGGGCATAAAGGCGTTGATTCTGGATTTGAGGTTTAATACCGGCGGTTATCTTCAAAGCGCGGTGGAAATAGCCGATATGTTTTTGGACAGCGGTGTTATCGTCAGCACTCAGCCGAGAATCGGCTCTCAGACCTGGGAGGTTGCGCACAAGAAAGGGACCCATCCGAATTATCCTGTTGTGATACTTATTAACGGGGGTTCCGCCAGCGCATCTGAAATTGTTGCCGGCGCGCTTGCGGATAAAACTTACTGTCGGGCGACTCTTGTGGGCGAACAGAGCTACGGCAAAGGCAGTGTTCAGACAATAAGCGACTATCCCGGCAGCGGAGCGCAATTGAAATTCACTATGGCTTATTATCATCTGCCTGACGGCCGAAAGGTCAGGGACCGCGCATCGGCGGAAAAACTCGGCAAAAAAGACTGGGGTATAATACCCAATGTAAAAGTCGGACTCACGAGTAACGAAATCAAAAAGCTGCTCGACACCCAGCGGGACAACGATGTGCTGGCTTCGGCAAATCACGATGAGAATAAATCGAAGCTGACAAGACATAGTCTTGAAGAAACCTTACAGGCAGACCCGCAGCTTGCCGTTGCGGTTCTTGTCGCAAAGGCAAAACTGATTGAATCGAGGCTTGGGCAATGACGGAACCGCAGGACACAGGCAGGCTCCAGCAGCAGAGAAAGGAAAAACTCCAGCGCATTGGGCAGCTCGGAATAGACCCTTACGGCGGACGTTTTGACAATGTCGAATCAATACAATCAGTCAGGGCAAAATTTGATGAGAAAGAGCAAGGGCAAAAAGCGACCTGTGCAGGCAGGATAGTTCTTCTTCGGGATATCGGCAAATTGATATTTATAACGCTTCGCGACAGCAGTGGAACAATCCAGTTAGGCTTGAGCAAAAAACTGCTGGAGAGCCAGTGGGAACTGATAAAGCTTTTTGACCTTGGCGATGTTATCGGCGCAGAAGGACAGCTCGGCCTTACGAAGACCGGCGAACTTACGATATGGGTCGAGAAAGTAACAATCCTTGCAAAGTCGCTTTTGCAGCCGCCTGAGAAATTTCACGGCCTTGCCGATATAGATATTCGGTATCGCAGGCGCTATGTCGATATGTGGGCTAATCCCGAAGTTACGGACAAGTTCAAAAAGCGAATCGCAATGATATCGACAATTCGCAGTCTTCTGCAGGAGAAAGGTTTTTACGAAGTCGAGACTCCGATGATGCAGGCAATACCGGGCGGCGCCGCCGCAAAACCTTTTATCACGCATCATAATGCACTCGACATAGATTTGTATCTGCGGATTTCGCCCGAATTGTTCTTAAAGAGACTGCTGGTCGGCGGAATGGAAAAGGTCTTCGAGATAAACCGCAACTTCCGCAACGAAGGCTTAAGTCCTCGCCATAATCCCGAATTTACAATGATGGAAATTTACCAGGCCTACGCAGACTATAATATAATGATGGAGCTTACCGAGGAACTTATATCGCTGCTTGTCGAAAAACACTGCAATGGCGTAAAACTGCAATATGGCGACAATATAATTGATTATTCCCGCCCGTGGCGGAAAGCCTCATATAGTGATTTACTTAAGGAATTCAGCGGCTGCGACATACACGATATTTCTTCGGTTCGCAAAAAAGCAAAAACGCTGGGCGTTGAGGAAGCAAAAAAAGCCGATGAAATTGTAATAAACGAGCTTTTCGAATTGACGGTAGAAAAAAATCTCATCAATCCGACGTTTGTGATTGACTATCCTGCGCCGCTGTGTCCTCTGACAAAGCGAAGCAAAACCAATCCTGAATATGCCGAAAGGTTTGAGCTTTATATAGGCACAATGGAGATTGCCAACGCCTATACCGAGCTGAACGACCCGGCTGTGCAGTATGAGAATTTTGTTTCTCAGCTTAAAGGCGAGGATGAAGACGAGGATACATTCCGGAGTCTTGATGAAGATTTCGTAACCGCTCTTAAATACGGTATGCCGCCGGCAGGAGGGTTGGGTATCGGCATCGACAGGCTTATAATGCTTCTTACCAATGCGGCGAGCATCAGAGATGTAATTTTGTTTCCGTTGTTAAAACCGGAAGTAAAGAAATAAGGATGTAAGGAAATAAGGAAATTCTTTCCTTGCTTCCTTGCTTCCTTGCCTCTTTACTTCCTTATTTCCTTTTAGGGATTCGATAATGCTGAAGTTTTTCCTGGCACTGCGGTATCTGAAGAAGAGAAAGATTGTTCTGCTTAGTATCGCTGCGGTTGCTCTTTCGACGGCGCTGCTCGTTACCGTCGCGAGTCTTTTTACGGCTTTTATCGGGGCAATCGAATCCAGCTCATCTGACTATTTGGGCGATATAGTTCTTGACCCGCCGGCGGAAATTTTGCATAGCGATGAGCTCGTCGCAAGACTCTGCGGCGAAAAGGAGATTGCCGCCGCCAGCATCGTGCTTTCCACAAACGGCCTTATCCATTTTGGGCCTGGTAATGTAAAGGCAGTGAGTATCTGGGGAATAGATTTACCGAGCCGCTGTAAAGTTACGAATATGAAAAGCAATCTCCTGAGGCAAAAAGACCTGCCTTTGTCGCCGGAATTTGCTAATGATGCTAATAACCCTGATTTTATCGGAGCTTTTATCGGCATCGGTCTTCTTGCTGAGCCGGACGTCAAAACTGATGAGTACGATTTAACCTTTGTTAAAAGTTTTATCGGGGATAACGCGGTTATAACTGTCGGCAGTGTTCGAAAAGATACACAAGCCGGCGTTTCGTCCGTTGGACTGCAGAGCCGTTCGGCTCGAATAAGAATTTGTGATGTGGTTTATACTTCCGTTTATGACATTGACAAGAGATTTATCTTTGTGCCCATTGACAAATTAGCCGCTGTTTTGCATAAGGAAGAAAAACCTGCCGATATAATTCATATAAAGTGTGCAGCCGGTTTCAGCCCCCGGCAGACAGTTGACGTTGTTCGCAGGATTTGGAAAGAGTTTGCCTCTGAAAAGCTGAACTGGCCGCCTTATTACATCGCCGATGCTGAGATTATGACTTCAATTGCCAAGCAGAGCCAATACACGGTGGAGCTTCGCAAACAGATGGGCGTGCTGCTCGTTATTTTCGGCATTATAAGCGCAGGCGTTGTAGTGCTTGTCTTTTGCATTTTCTATATGATAGTGGCAGGCAGGCAGAAGGACCTTGCGATAATCAAATCTATCGGCGGTTCGTCGATAACTATCGCTTTGATTTTCCTGATTTTTGGTTTATTTATAGGTCTGCTCGGCGCCTCGGCGGGTATAGGCATCGGATTTGCAATTACGCATAATGTAAATGCGATAGAAAGATGGATTAGCCTTCTCTTCGGCCTTAAATTGTGGAGCAGCAGTGTTTATATGTTCAGCAGGATACCGAATCATTTTGACTGGTACTGGGCATGGTGGTTTTTCGGCGCAGCGGTTTGTGCCTCTGTGCTCGGAGCGATAGTCCCTGCGATAGCTGCGGCGAAAACTATTCCTGCGAAAATTCTCAGGTACGAATAAGATGTATGATATTTTATTGCCAATAAAATTTTTCTTCAGACGAAGAATAACGATTCTTGCCGTTCTTGCCGTTGCGCTGTGTGTCTTTACTGTCGTGGTGGTAATGACGGTAATGAACGGCCTTGTTACGGATTTTACCGATAAGAACCACACATTTTTTTCTGATTGTATTATTTCCACGGATTCACTCGTAGGTTTTGGTCTTTATGATGAGTTTATGTCTCGTCTTGAAAAGACTGATTTTGTTGCTTCTGTTGCGCCTGTAATAAACGCCTTTGGTCTTGTCGAATCCGAATCGTCCGGCAAAAACGCTGCGCTAGACCTTATGGGTATAGATATTGCCCGGCATATAAAAACGACGGATTTTGCGGATTCTCTTTATTATCGCAAAGATACGCCGATGCTTGCTTTTAAGCCTGTATATGATACCAATCTTCCCGGCTGTATTGTCGGAGTCGATTTGCTTGTCGAAAGGCAAAAATCAGGACAATACAGTCAATTAAGTTTCCTGCCGGCCTGGTCGTATCTGATTACCTGTTTTCCTCTGACGCCGAAAGGTGCTCTTGCGAAAACCGGCACGCAGCTTTCCGCGAATTCAAAGACGTTCTATTACAGCGACAACAGCAATTCGGGCCTTGCGAAAATCGACAGCACAGTTGTTTATCTGCCGTTCGATTCTCTGCAGTCTCTTTGCGGTATGGATGTCGGCACAAAAAGAACGAATGCGGTCTTTGTAAAATTTAAAAAAGGCTGCGATATTGATGTATGCACCCAAAAGGTATCCGGTCTTTGGCAGGATTTTATAAAAGAAAAAGGCGATTTTGCTTTTGCCGGCCTGTTTGGCACCATCAGCGTTCAGGACTGGAAGACTTATCGAAGGGGAACTATCGCCCCTATGGAAAAGGAGCAGACAATGCTGATTTTGCTCTTTGCGCTTGTGGGTTTAATTACTGTCTTTATTATTTTTGTGATTTTTTATATGATTATAAACCGAAAGAGCAAGGATATTGGTATTCTTAAAAGTCTTGGCGTCTCAAGGTTCGGCATCCTGCGTGTTTTTTTAAGGCTGGCTTTCCTGATAGGTCTTTTTGGCGCCGCTGTCGGAATTTTATTTGCCCTCGTTTTTCTGGCGAACATAAACAGGCTCGAGGGCTGGCTGTTTGACAAATTCGGTTTTCAGATGTGGAACAGGGAAATTTATGCTATAGGTGAGATACCGCACCGGACGGTGCCGCTTCTGCTGCTTGCTGTTGCCGCTTGTGCTGTTGCGGCCTGTCTGCTCGGCGCGCTCCTGCCGACGCTCAGCGCTGCCGGTCGGAAATGTGTTGATGTTCTGCGGGTGAATCAGTTATGACGAACAAAAATAATTATATATTAAGCTGTAATGATATTTATAAATCTTATCAGATGGGAGCGACCCGTCTCGATGTTTTAAGAGGCGTCAATCTTGATGTTTCTCGCGGTGAATTTGTCGCGGTAAGGGGCGCTTCCGGCAGCGGCAAAAGCACGCTTTTGCATATTTTCGGTGCGCTTGATACGCCCGATAAAGGCGGTGTTTTTTTCGAGGGGCAAAGTCTTGCCCGTTTTTCCGGCGGAAAAATCAATGAGTTCAGGAACAAAAAGATTGGTTTTGTATTTCAGTTTTATCATTTACTTGACGAATTAACAGTGCTGGAAAACGTCCTGCTGGCGAAGATGGCCGGCGCCTCTGCTTTAGGCTGGTTTGTCGCTTCTGACGCGGCCAAAAAGCGTGCCCGCCAATTGCTCGATGAGATGGGTTTATCGCAAAGGGTTCGGCACAGGCCTTTTCAGCTTTCCGGCGGCGAGCGGCAAAGGGTTGCTATCGCCAGGGCGCTGATGAATGAGCCGGACATTGTCCTTGCCGATGAGCCGACAGGAAACCTTGACTCCCAGACAGGAAGTGGTATCCTGAAGGTCTTTGAAAAGCTGCACAGGCAGGGCCAGACGATTGTAATGGTTACGCACGATGAGCGAATTGCCGCCAAGGCCCAGCGGGTAATAAAGCTTGCCGACGGCAGAATTTCGGCAGCCTACTAAGGGGCAGCCTGAAAAATTCGGAGTTTTTTATGGCTTTGAAAATATGGATTAATGGCTCTCTTGTTGACGAATCGAACGCTAAAGTCAGCGTTTTCGACCATGGTCTGCTCTATGGCGATGGTGTCTTTGAGGGTATCCGCGTTTACAGCTCGAAGATTTTTGAGCTTGATGCGCACCTTAAAAGGCTTTACGAATCAGCGAAAGTTCTGAGGCTTAATATCGGTATGACGCCTCAGGAGCTTACCGAGGCGACTGTGCAGACTGTCAAGGCAAACAATGTTGCTAACGGCTATATTCGTCTTGTTGTTACCCGCGGCATCGGCTCGCTGGGCATTAATCCGTTTAACTGTGAAAAGCCTCAGATAATTATCATCGCTGACAGTATTCAGTTATATCCTGCGGAGCTTTGCGAAGCAGGTATCAGGGTTATCAGTGCCTGCACGATTCGCAACCATCCGCTTGCGATACCGCCGCAGGTCAAGAGCCTTAACTATCTCAATAACATTCTGGCAAAAATTGAGGCTCTCGATGCCGGTGTGCCTGAAGCGATTATGTTCAATCACGAAGGTTTCGTTGCCGAGGCTACCGGCGATAATGTTTTCATCGTCAAGAACGCCGTTATTTACGCTCCGCCAATCCAGGCCGGTTCGCTTGAGGGTGTTACAAGAGCTGTTGTTATGCGTCTTGCCAAGCGTGAAGGAATCGAAACTATCGAGAAAAACCTGACCCGCTTTGACCTTTACGTTGCCGATGAATTGTTCCTTACCGGCACGGCAGCAGAGGTTGTTGGCGTTATTGAAATTGACGGCAGACCGATTTCCGGCGGCAAACCCGGTCCGGTCACGCAGCTTCTGCGCAAAAAATTCTTCGATTACGCACATGGCCGCTCAAAATAAAATGGCCGTTCGGAATATGTTATCTGTTTGTCCGCTTCTTATTGCCGATGAGATTGTTCAGGTAAGCGACTATTTCAACTCTCAGCTCGATTGTCCCGATGACAGGCTCAGGCCTTTTATAGATTATCTCAAAGACCGGCAGGGCAAGATGCTTCGTGCTTCCTGTGTTCTGCTGACAGGCAGATTATTCGCCCCTGTTGCACAGCTTCATATCAAAATTGCAGGCACTGTCGAGATGATTCACGCCGCCACGCTTCTGCACGATGATGTAATTGATAATGCTGCGCATCGCAGGCATCAGGCGACAGCGAATAATCTGTGGGGCAGCAATTTTGCCGTTCTGCTGGGTGATTTTTTATTAAGCAGGGCTTTTGTTGCTGTCGCATCTCTGCAAAGGGACGACATCAATAGGCTGCTTGCCGAAACTGCCGTGAGAATCTGCCGCGGCGAGATGCTTCAGAACGCCTGCCGCGGTGATTTTAGCGTCAGCATTGAAGAGTATCTCGACATAATTGAAAAAAAGACTGCCGTTTTTTTTGCCGACTGCTGCCGGCTCGGCGCAATGGCATCAGGAGCGGACGCCAAATCCTGCGGCAGATTATACGAATTCGGCCTCAATTTCGGTATGTCTTTTCAGATTACTGATGACCTTACCGACATCCTCGATACAGAAAGCCGCACCGGCAAAACCGCCGGCAGGGACCGTTTGACCGGGACGCTGACATTGCCGGTCATTCACGCCTTTGGTGTTCTCGATTCTAAGGCAAAAAGCGAACTTCTCGATGCGTTTGACAACGAGCAGATAGACTCTAATCGCATTATATCAATCCTGCACACCTCAAAGAGCATTGACTTTGCCAAATCCTGCGCACAGCAGTACTGTCGCAAAGCCCTTGCCGCTCTTGATAGTTTTGGCTCTCATCCGGCTGTATCTGCACTGAAGGAAATGGCTCTTTCCGCAACACAAATACCTCTCTAATTTTTCTTTACTTCTTTACCTCCTTACATCCTTACTTCCTTTTATTACCCCGCAATCCTGAAGAATTTTACTTTACCCCAATACAATTTTATGCAACAATATCGCCGTTATTTTTTGGAGATACAAAAATGGAAACAAAAATTTCAAAATCAATCCTGACAATTCTTTTTCTTTCCAGTTGCCTTTTCGCAGCCAAAGAGCCGGTATCGGAAGGTAATTCTGTAGCGGTTACCGTTTATAACGATAATTTTGCCGTTGTTAAGGAGCGTCGTCCGATAGTCTTCGACAAGGGTCTTAACACGATAAGATTTACCGATGTGGCTTCGTCTATTGACCCAACCAGCGTAAGTTTTCAGTGCCTTAGTGCCCCGGGCAAGATAGCCATCCTCGAACAGAATTATGAATACGACCTTGTAAATACTTTCAGCCTTATGAACCGTTATATTGACAAGGAGATAAATATCTCAATCAAAGGCAGCGGAGCCGACAAAGGGACAGAAGTTGCCGGCACTCTTTTAGCCGCAAGAGACAATAATCTTATACTCAAAAATGATAACGGACAGTTGGAAATAATCAGCGAGGGCAGCGTCCGGAATATTTCACTGGCGCAGCTTCCTGAGGGTTTGGTTACCAGGCCGACTCTTATCTGGCTTGCCCAGTCCGAAACAGCCGGCAGCCAGCAGTGCCAGGTAACATATACTACTGCTAATATTAGCTGGAAGGCGGACTATTCGGCGATTCTAAATGCCGCTGAAAACGCCCTCGACATCAGCGGCTGGGTAACAATCGATAACCAAAGCGGCGCAGCCTACAAAGATGCGACAGTAAAACTTATAGCGGGCGATGTCAGACGCGTTGAAGAACCAAGACCTCAGGAAATGATGAAAATGAGGGGTATGGTTGCCGGGGCCGGGGCCCCGGCTTTTGAGGAAAAGTCTTTTATGGATTATCATATTTACACGCTGCAGCGTCCCAGCACCATCAACAACAATCAAACCAAGCAAATTGAATTTATAACTCCCGCTCTAAATGTTCCCGCAAAAAAGATATATCTTTATGAGCGGAGTAAAAACGACAAAAAAGTTCAGGTGAAATTCGAATTTGAAAACAAAAAGGAAAACGGCCTTGGCATCGCACTGCCAAAGGGCAAGGTTCGTGTCTTTAAGAAGGATACTGATGGGATGCTCGCCCCGTTAGAGACAGGCCGTTTGAAACGGCCGTCAGGCATCGTAGATGCCTTGTCTCTAACGGGGCTCGAATTTGTCGGCGAAGATTTGATAGACCACACGCCGAAAAATGAAAAACTGTCGCTTTACATCGGCGATGCCTTTGACATCGCTGTTGAATACAAACTTATCGACAGCAAAGTTGCAACGCGGACCAGATGGGAGAAGCACTCGATTGAGCTGCGAAACCGCAAGGATTCACCTGTTACGGTTTTCGTCGATGAAAAATTTCCTGCCTGGGTCAACTGGAAAATCGAGGAATCGAATAAACCTTATGTAAAGAAGGACGCGGCCACCGCTCGTTTTACGGTTGATATTGCCGCCGATTCGAATGCGACTGTGGAATATTCCGTAACGCAGCGATGGTGATATTGTATTTAGCCCCCGCCGCTTGAGGCGGGGTTGTCATTCCCGCAAAAGCGGGAATCTATGTTTTATTGTTTGGAATAATACTGCCTCAATTTCCGTTCAAAAATTATCCATCCCACCTGCTTCTGAACTTCTGATATATCGCCTGTCAAAAGTTCAAATAACAACTCTCCAATTTCTTCAAGATTTTGCCGGCTTGCCGATAATTCTTTTCGCATTTATTGTCTCCAAAAAGTTAATGAGATTTTTTAACTATCTGAAGGCCAGTATAGGACAGGTGGAGAAGATTGTATGTAATTGTAGTGTGTTTTTATTGTTAATGTCGTGTGTAGAAGTGTGCAAAACTGTAAAAGCTATGAATTTTCAGCGGAACCGTTTGGTAACTGCATTATGTAACCGCTCTGTTTTCGGTTTTCTATTTTAATAGGAAGCCTCTTCAGCTTAGTTCGGAGATAGCTAATTACACCTCTCAATGCAACGTCTGCCTCAAAATCTGTACTTTGTACCACTAATTTCTTAAATGGTATAACAAAGCCAAAGTTTTCTACAAGTATCTTTAATATATCTTGGGCCATTCCTGTCTTAATGTTCAAATCCTTACCAGCAAATAAAACCTGCCCTAGTCTGAATGTAAAACTTTCCTTAATAGACGACTCATCAAGGTTTGAAGGATATTTTGAAATATTATTGGTTACCATATTATCCATGATATGTGATGGATTTTCAGGTGCGCAGCTTTTCTCTATATCAACAAATTCAATAGGATTTTTTGATAACTTTAATGAATGCTCAAACTTACCTTCTGCCAAATTAATGGCGTCGAGTAAAATCTTGTTTGGCACAACTCCTCCATAAAACTTCCAACTTCCATCAAGTTGTTGTTGTTTCCAAAGCCAATCAGCCGCTTTTTTTACAGCCTTTTCCCATCCTGTAGGTTTCCACATTCCTAAGGCGTGCATTGCTATAACTGTGGTATAATTATTGGGTCGAAATCTAAAGGTGCTTGAGCTCCAATAGCCTTCTTGTGCTTGATTTTTTAGCAAATATTGCAATGATTCTTCTTCCCACCGCCCCCCAAGGTTACCTTGTTCAAGACCGCCTAATACAAGGAGAAAATGGCTACATTTTTCTATATCGGGATTAGGATAATAGTCGTTTTCTCTGAAATCCGGATACCAAGGCGGTTCTCCATTTGTATTGTTCTGCGATTGATAAATCTTTTTTATTGCACTAATTAGCTCCTGCTTATTGCTGATACTTTCCGGTTCATAAAATAGATTTTTATATAGTATTTGGAGTATTGATGCGCAATCTTCTTCGTTTTCATACCATTCCTTTAAATTTTTTTGCAACACCTCAGCCTTGGTGAATGACCGGAATTTTTGGAATTTCTTTGAGTTTTCGTGAGTAGCCGTTAGCCAAGCTTCAGCCTTTTTACGGTTATCAAGTATTGTTCGACAGATTACAGTTTTCGCTCTTCCAGCAACTATTTTTGCGGCGATAGAAATACATTTTCTTATCGGATCGTTTTTCTGAGTCTTTTTAGAGTACCTTGGGGATGATTCTATAATTTTAAGTAATTTATCAAAACCATATACATTAGTTATTTCAGGATAGTCAGTTGCAAAATCTCGAAAAATATCTAATGCCTTTTGTTTATATATAATTCCACCAGGAATTGAATCTAAAGAGCGAGATTTAAAAATAATTTTCCACAACCGTATAAGTTCAGTTTCTTTTTTCGTGGTCAAGCGTAGGTTTTTGACTCTGCCAAGGTTGCAAGGCGCAGAGTTTGGTAGTTCAGAAATTTCATTCAAAACATCAAACCAACTACGTATTGTTTCAAAATCATTCTCCCTGCCCATTCCCCACCAGATTAAACCATGTACAAGAGTGGAGATTTCTTTAGAAACCATCACAGAAATTTCAGATTGTAGTTTTTCTGATGTAAGACCGATTAAATACAAGTCCGAAACATCAGCTAAGAATAATAGATTATTCGTTAATGTTTCAAATGAATAGAGCGTACTAAAAAGCTCTTGACAACCATGCTCCATCCCAAAATCAAGTTTCGACTTGTAGTTTTTCTTATTAAGAGCTGATGAGAGTTTTTCATAGCAGGACGATGCATCTTCTAAACCAGTTATATAATTTTTGATGTTTACAGTAAGTAGATTTAATTCATTCATACAACATCACTCCATTTGTCGATTACATTATCAATCTTATCCCAAATTCTACCTCTAACCTGCTCAAATGGCAATGAACGGTTTGTATTTCCCCTCCGCGGCGTAACCGTGTTTTGTTTCAACAAAGGCAGTTTCTGCCTGTGGACAAAGCAAAATGGCTGGCACAGAAATTGCAATTTCGAGCAAAGCCTTTGCTTTGAACACGAAATTATTTTAAAAATAATTTGTTGAAACAAACAGTGTTAATCCGTGTCTAAATTCTCTGTGGTCTCTGTGGTCTCTGTGAGCTCTGTGGCTTTGTGGTGAATAGAATCAATGGAATCAACGTAATCAGCGATAAAAAAACTTGTCCGCCGCAGGCAAAACGACCGTTTTTAGTGCGGCTTGAACATTGTTTTTGCCTGGCCGACCAGATAAAAGCTGCCTGTGATGCAGAGTAGGTCTTCTTTGCCGATTGCGCTATAGGCTATTCTCAGTGCTTCGCTCAGGCTCATCGCCGTCTGGCACATCTTGCCGCAAATTTCCGTGTACATATCGGCCAGGTCCTGCGGATACATCGCCTTGGGCGAATTGCTGCGCGTGAATATCACCTTATCCGCTCCGTACTGAAGCTGTTCGAGCATACCGCGAACATCTTTATCCTGTCCGCAGCCGAAAATTACTACCATTGAATCGTAGGGTATATGCTGTCCGATAGCGCCAATCAGCGCCTTGATACTTGCTGCGTTATGTGCTCCGTCTATCAGTATTCGCGGGTCCTGATGGATAACTTCCATTCTGCCCAACATCTTGATACCTTTGAGGCCCTCGATAGCTTTATTGTCATCGATTTTATAGCCGCTGGCCTTAAGTGCATCGAGCATCGCTATGGCAAGACCGCAGTTTAATGCCTGATGTTCGCCCGGCAGAGGCACTCTTAAGTGCTCGAATTTGCTCGTTGGCGTTGTCAGGCATATTCTCGTATGCGGTCCGTGTTCGCGGGAAGATTCGAATCGGTACGAAAAATCTATATCCTTGCCGGTTACCATAAGCGGCGCCTTTACCGCCAGTGCTGCCTTTTTGATTTCTTTCATCGCGGCGGGGTCCTGCGTAACAGTTAATACAGGAATACCTTTCTTTATAATGCCGGCTTTTTCTCTTGCTATGCTGTCAATCGTATTGCCCAGCAGGTTCTGATGGTCTATGCTGATGCTGGTTATTCCGACAACAGCCGGTTCGATTACATTTGTACTGTCCAATCTGCCGCCGAGTCCGGTTTCAATAACAGCGATATCGACTTTCTTATCGACGAAATACATAAACGCCATCGTCGTGAAGATTTCGAAAAACGTAGGGGTGCTAACGCTGTCTTTGGCCATTTTTTCAACCGGTGCGTAAATGCGGTTAATCAGTCCCAGCAGTTCGGAATCGGATATATTTCTTCCGTTAATTGCTATTCGTTCGTGCAAATCGACCACATGCGGCGAAGTATAAAGCCCGACATGGTAGTCGTTGGCCTCCAGCATCCGCGCAAGCATAGTTGCGGTCGAGCCTTTTCCCTTGGTGCCTGCAATATGGGCAGTGGTGAGTTTTTTATGCGGATTACCGACATGCGAAAGCAGCTTTTCCATACGTTCAAGACTGAACGTAGTTACATTGTAGCGCAGCCGGGTCTGCTTTTCGTAGTCTGTCCGGCTGAACAGGTATTCAAGAGCCTGCCTTAAGGTCTTGAACTGTCTGGCAGATTTAACCTTGTCAGTTTTAGACGAGGTCTTAGCCGCTTTTTTAATTGTGTCTATTTTCGTAACCATAGCCCTTTAAATTATCAATAAAATAGCCCTAAGTCAATTTAATCATTTTTTTTATGAATAACAGAATACAAACTCTACTTTTGCTTATTTATATAACCATTTAATTATGAAATGATTACGTCTAAATAATCGACCTTGATTTTCAGTTTTTTATGATAGATATTTTAGGACTTTTAAACTCCATATTTACTGCCAAACTGTTACTTTTTCGCCCATCTCAGCGATTTCTCTATTACTTTTGACGCTAAAGTGGATAGAAACGTTACAAAATTTCCCTTCTTTTTGTGAGATGACAGTGGAAGGACACTCTGGAAATATACGAAATTGGCTCAAACTTGTTCGTGCCGGCGGCATCGGGTCGACCATTTTTATCAGACTTTTGAAGCAATTTGGCTCGGTTGATGCGGTTCTTGGGGCAAATGCCGCGGCACTCGTAAGAGTCGAAGGTATAGGTCTAAAAACAGCTGAGGAAATCTGCCGAACAAGGGATAAATTCGATGCCGAAAAGGAAATTGCCCTTGCTGAGAAGCTCGGCGTCTGGATTATAAATATTGAAGATGAGCGCTATCCTGTTCTGCTGAAGAAAATTTTTGATCCGCCGCCGGTGCTTTATATTAAAGGCACGCTTGCAAAATCGGACAGTTTAGCTGTCGCAATCGTCGGCTCTCGCCAATGCAGTCATTATGGTTCTGAACAGGCCTCGCGTTTTGCTCATCTGCTTGCCGGGGCGGGTTTCACGATAGTATCCGGAATGGCAAGGGGCATCGACAGTGCCGCGCACAGCGGCGCCTTAAGTGCGAATGGAAGAACTTTTGCCGTGCAGGGCTGCGGCCTTGCGAAAATATTTCCGCCTGAAAATAAACAGCTTTTCGAAAAAATTTCTCAAAGCGGCGCCTGCATCAGCGAGCTGCCGCTCGAGTATGAGCCGCTGGCGGAAAATTTCCCGCCGCGAAACAGAATCATCGCAGGTCTTTCGCTTGCGACAATTGTGGTGGAGGCTATGCCGCGTTCAGGCGCATTGATAACAGCAAGAGCGGCACTCGAAAATGAAAGAGAGGTTATGGCCGTGCCCGGCAGAATTGATTCGCCGCTGTCGAAAGGCTCGCACAGCCTTATAAAGCAGGGCGCGAAACTCATTGAATCTGTAGAGGATGTAATCGAGGCATTTGAATATCTGCAAAAGGATTTTAAGGAATATATTTCGCAGTCAACGGGTAAATCCATTGAAACGGCTGAAAAATCTCTTTTTGATGTTTCGCAATTGAATCTGACGGAGATTGAGAAAAAGGTATTTGATTGTCTCGATAAAGAGCCTGTTCATATTGAGCAGATAATAAGCCAGAGCGGCCTTGCGGCAGGAAAAGTCAACGCCGCTCTTGTTTCTTTGCGGCTTAAAGGTATTGTTAAACAACTGCCGGGAAATTACTTCGTAAGAAAATAAAAGATAAAAAGTCAAAAATAAAAATTGAGGAACCGCTAATGGCGGATTAATTTATTGTTGAGTTTGAAAAATAGTCACAGATTACACGGATTGCACCGATTTTTTAGGTAAAAAGAAGATTTGACAAAGAGGTTTTTCTAACAGACAATGAGGGTTGATTTCCAACGTAAATTTTATGGATGATTGAGGAAAATATGATAAAGAACGCCTCGCAAATTAAAGCGGAAAAGATAGAATAAAATGAAAAAAGACAGTCAAGAGTCTAACATTGTTATTTATACTACCGATGACGGGCAGGCAAGGCTGCAAGTCAAGATAGAAAATGAAACCGTCTGGCTTACGCAGGACCAAATGGCGGCTTTATTCGATAAGTCCAAGTCAACAATTAATGAGCATATCCAGAATATTTATCAGGAAAATGAGCTTGCAGAACAGCCAACTATGAGAAAATTCGGAAATTCCGAATTTTCTACTAAACCAACCAATTATTATAACCTTGATGTTATTATTTCTGTGGGTTACCGCGTTAAGTCCGTTAGGGGCACGCAGTTCCGTATATGGGCGACGCAGCGGCTTAGGGAATATATCATCAAGGGCTTTACTCTCGATGACGAACGGTTGAAACAGCAGGGCGGCAGGAGCCGATATTTTGAAGAATTGCTCCAGCGTGTCCGGGATATCCGGAGCAGCGAACGCAATTTTTATCAGAAAATAACGGATATTTATACTACGGCAATCGATTACCGCAAAGATAATGAACTAACGCAGGAATTTTTCGCCACCGTGCAGAATAAGATTCATTATGCCGTTCACGGGCATACAGCGGCAGAGATTGTCGCCAAAAGAGCCGACAGCAAAAAACCTCTAATGGGATTAACCGGCTTTAAGGGCAGTTACATCACCGCAAACGATATTACCGTTGCCAAAAACTATCTTGCCGAGGATGAGCTTAAGCAGCTAAATCTGATTGTCTCGATGTATCTTGACTTTGCCGAACTTCAGGCAGGCAGAGGCAGACTAATGAAAATGACGGACTGGATTGGCAAACTCGATGAATTCCTGAAAATCAGCGAACGGGGACTTCTTAAAGATGCCGGTAAAATAAGCGCCGAACAGGCCGCGTCAAAAGCCCAGAAGGAATTTGAAAAATACAGAAAAGAAAGAGATAAAAATTATATCTCTGACTTTGATATGGCCGTGAAAAAATACCTGCAAAAAGGTAAAGAGCGGGAATGACAACAAACCCCTGAATAAATTCGGGGGCTAAACCACCGCACCTATTTTTCCAATAAATATAAAAATGGAAGAACGTGAATGTTCAATAGGTGCGGGACAGGCGAATCAATACTATTTTTTGAAGTTTTTCATCCCCTCTAATTTTGCCGCGAGGCGCAAAATTAATAAGACTCGGGGATTACATCGGGGATTACATAAACTTAAATTCAAGCTGGGTTCCCGCGGCGCTGCGGAGCGTTTTGTATTTTTTTAAATCCTCCTGCAATAAAATACTCCTGAAAGGCTCATATTGCCAACAGGGGAAATTGAGCGGGGCGTAATCTTCTTCGCCGGCCTGCAAGACAAATCTGTCGCGCGCAAAAGCGGCTAAAACTCTGTTTTGGGGACTGTCCGGCACTTGAAAAAACAATTGCTTTCCATCGGCCGGTGAAAACTTTCCCCGGCAATAAACTCTTTTGCCCTGATGTTTGATGCAAACGCCAAAAAAGCCGGTATCATTACTACATTTTTTGTTCAGATTATTCTGCCTTTTAGTTACGAAACGCAGATTGCATCTCCGGTTGTCAAGAGGGTTCCTGTTTTTATGGTCAACAATCTGACCCTTTTGCGCGTTCATTACGAACCGGGCGAGCGGAACATAACGCGAAGGTTTTTTGCCAAAAACAACAACGGGGCAGCCATCCGAAGAAATACGCACCGAAGTGATGCCGCCATTATATTTTCTGTTAGGCGGGTCACTATGAATGTTAAAGATTTTACGATAAATATCGGGGTCGATTTTGATAATCCGGCCCTGGACTTTGAGCGTCAGATAATCGATTTTGCGTTTTGGGGACATAATAAGACTCCGAGAAAAAGATTTTTAGAAATGGGAAACTTCCTTCGACTTGGTTCGACGATGCTCAGGACGGGTCGCTCAGGACAAGTATGGAAAAATGAAGATTTGTTTGAGTTAACTGGGGATTCTAATACTAAAACTGTAATGGCTATGTATGTTTAACCATAAGTCATTGTTAAACAGCCGCTTATGGTTTTAGCCATTTTCCATGTTATAAATTGTTAAATAATCGCCTAATTTAGGTGTATATTATACCAATTTTAAATAGAAATGCAAGGTAAAAAACATAAATTTTTCACCCGCCTTCGCAGCCGAAGCTGCCACGGCTGTAAAGCCGTGGAGCTTCACTTTGCAAAGTAATTTGCCTTTACCCAGTTGAAGTTCAATATGAAGTGCAGAGCGATAAGACAAAGCAGAATTGCCCCGCCGGTCATATGAAAAAATCTAAAAGCCCGGAGAGAATAATAATCACGAAATAATACCGACACCGCCTGGTTGACAAAAAACACCAGCAAAATCGGATTTAAAATCTTAAGTATGGCGGTTTTTTTCATAATTATCTCCCTTATTTAGCGGCCGTCCCTAAGGGACGGCCTAACCCCGCCATAGTCCCCCTACGGAGGATTAAAATGATGGCGGGGCTAACCTTATTTTTTTATTCTCAGAAGTTTAAAGCCGCTTGCCGGGTCGGTTTCTCTTTTAGCGTCAATGCCGGCTATCTCAATAATCGTAACTTCAAGGATTAAAAATATGCTTGCTCCGCCGCGGGGACAGCCGACTATGTGGTTATCGCCTCTGCCTATACCTGCGTGAAGATGTAATTTCGGTTTGTCTTCGTCGTCGCAGTAAATTGTGCCGACGCCGAGGACTTCGCCCGGCCCTTCAAATTTTTTGAAATTGGCCTCAATCTTCGGTTTTTCAGTTTTTGGGCCGACAACCACATCAGCTTTTCTGATTCCGCCGGTTATCAGCACCGCCGCGGCCTTTATATCCTCTTTTTCAGCGATTGATTCGATGGAGTCGTAAAGCTGTTCTCCTTCAAATAGCCTTGCAGCTATTATCCTGCCCGTTCTGCCGACTGCGTATTCCATAATAATCTCCAATAGAAACAATATTAAATATAAAGAATAAAAATGAAAAAATACAGATAAAAAATTAAAAAGAATGAACTTGAAGTGAATAAAACGGAAGGCACAATTTTTTACTTTTGATATGTAATTTTGATTTTTTAGTTTTAATTTTTGATTTTAAATGATTGCTATTGCCTGATTGATAGTCTTTGTAATCTCGGCAATATCGGATGTGTTTGTTATACAGAAATCATACCCCTTGTTCAGAACGGCTTGTGCTTCGTTCTGTTTTAAACCCTCGGCGAAAGCAACTACTTTTGTGGTCCCCAGCTCGGGATTCTTTCTGACATTTTTGCATATATGGTCGGCGTCGATATCGGAAGCTGTCAGGTTAATTAGAATCACGTGAGGGGCGAACTTCTGAGCGATAAGACCTGCGTCAAAACCGCTGTTGGCGGTTTCCACCCCGAACGAAGGATTTTTCCGCAGAGACTCTGCGAGTGTATTTGCCATTTGCCAGTCGCTGTCGATTACAAGTATTCTGACCTTGTCATATTCTATCTCGTCGGTCGGCATATTATGTGTTTTCATAAAGCGAATCAGCTCTGCCGCCGGGATTCTTCGGTCTCTGCCGCCGGGAATTCGGTAGCCCTTTAGCTGACCGGTGTCAAACCATTTGGTTACCGTCCGCGGCGCGACTTTGCAAATCTGGGCAACCTGCCCGGTTGTCAGAATGTCTTTTCTTTTATTGTTCATAAAATCTCTGCGAGCCTTAACGCTATCTGCTTTTTCGACTTAAAAACTACCCAATTTAACAAAGAACTTATTTTTTGGCGTCTGAAGCGATACAAAGTGGTCCAGATTAAACATAGTCCGATAATTTTATTATGCTCCGACGCACAAATACGCACAAGTATGTGAAATGCCACAGCTTTACGGCCGTGGCAAATTCACATACTTTGGCGAAATTTGCCTAACAGGCCCCCCCTCCGGTGGCCTCGGCGAGGAAATTTTTCCCCATTTCGCATTCCTTTGCACGGTTGCCTGCTGCAATTATAAAAAAATCTCAAAAACCCTGTTGACAAATAGTTCTAATTACTATATAGGAATTAATACTATTTTGTTCGTTAATTTTAATAAATTGTTTTAGATTTAGATTTGGGTGTATAAATAAGGCAGGTTTGGATATGAAAAAATTGGAAGATAAGCTGATAAGGCAGGTTTGGATTTGAAAGAATTGGAAGATAAGCTGAAAAATTTTTATAACCGCTGTTGTCAGCAGCACTTAAAGATAACGCCTCAGCGTGTTGAGGTTTATAAAGCCCTTATTGCATCCAGTGACCATCCCTCTGCCGAGGCGGTTTATGAGAAGGTCAGGCAGGTTTTGCCGAATGTTTCGCTCGATACCGTCAACAGAACACTGAATACCTTAAACAAGATTGGTGCCGCGTTTATCGTTGAGGGCAGCGGCGATGTGAAAAGATTCGATGGGAATCTGGAAAACCATCAGCATTTTAAATGCATAAAGTGTAAGAAAATTTTTGACTTTCATTGCAATGAGTTTGACAATATCAGGGCACCCGAGAAATTAAGGCACAAATTTACAGTTTTGAGAGTTGCTGTTTACATCGAGGGATTGTGCCAGCCGTGTTTTGAGAAAGAAAATAAAATTAAATCAAATTGATTTACGGAGATAAAACTATGGACTTAAAAGGCTCTCAGACAGAAAAGAATTTGCTCACCGCTTTTGCCGGCGAATCCCAGGCTCGAAACAGATATACATATTTTGCTTCAGCGGCCAAGAAAGAAGGCTTCGAGCAGATATCGGCGATTTTCACAGAAACCGCTGAGCAGGAAAAGGAACACGCCAAAAGGGAATTTAAGTTTCTGCAGGGCGGCGAAGTTGAAATACAGGCCGCCTTTCCGGCAGGTATAATCAGCACAACGGTGGAAAATCTCAAAGCGGCGGCAGCGGGCGAAAATTACGAAACAACACAGATGTATCCTGATTTCGCTAAAGTTGCCGACAAGGAAGGCTTTACGGAAATCGCAAATGTCTTTCGTGCCATAGCGGTTGCTGAAAAGAGACATCGTGACAGATACCTTGCGCTCGCGGCCAATATCGAAAAGAACAGGGTATTCAAAAGAGAAAAACCCGTTCGATGGGTATGCAAAAACTGCGGTTATGTTTCCGAAGGCAAAGAGGCGATTGATAACTGCCCGGCCTGTGCACATCCTATGGCGTATGCTGAAATCGAAGCGGCAAACTTTTAAAATTTGAGAGGTGTGTTATGCCTGAGAGAAAAAATATTGTAACGATGAAAGGCAAACCCATTGTGCTTCTGGGTAATGCCGTAAAGGTCGGCGATAAGGCTCCGGACTTTGAAGTTGTCGCAAAAGACCTTTCGGCCGTGAAGTTTTCTTCTTTCGCCGGAAAAATCTGCATAATTTCCTGTGTGCCTTCGCTCGATACGAGCGTCTGCGATATTATGACGCGAAGATTCAATGAAGAAGCAGTCAAACTCGGCGATGACGTTGTGGTTTTGGCGATAAGTATGGATTTGCCCTTCGGCCAGAACAGGTGGTGCGTTGCCGCCGATGTGAAAAATGTTTATATCTTCAGCGACCACAGAACAGCATCCTTCGGCCAGGCGTATGGTGTCCTGATAAAGGATTTAAGACTTCTGGCAAGGGCGGTTTTTGTCGTTGACAGAGAGGGAATAGTCCGTTACGAGAATATCGTGCCGGAAATAGCTCACGAGCCGGACTATGATGAAGTGCTCGAGACAGTTAAAAAACTCTTATAGTTTTCAACTGTCTTATATGGAGATTGATTATGCGACAGGTAAAACCGAATATATTTGAAGTTGGGGCAATCGACTGGGACAGGCGTCTCTTCGATGAGCTTATCCCTCTGCCAGACGGCACAAGTTATAACGCCTATATTGTCAAGGGCAGTGAAAAAACCGCTCTCATTGATACCGTTGACCCTACCAAGACAGATACGCTTATAACAAACCTCGCCGAGGCGGGAATTAAAAAAATTGATTATCTTATCTCGCACCACGCCGAGCAGGACCACTCAGGCTCAATACCCGATATTCTCGAAATCTATCCCGATGCAAAAGTTGTTACAAATGAAAAATGCAAAAATATGCTCATCGACCTGATGGGCATTGATGAGCAGAAATTTATTGTTATCGAAGACGGTCAGGAACTTTCGCTCGGAAATAAAACTCTTAAATTTATTTTTACGCCCTGGGTGCATTGGCCGGAAACAATGGCAACCTGGCTGGCTGAGGATAAAATTTTGTTTTCCTGCGACTTTTTTGGTTCGCATCTGGCGACAAGCGATTTATTTGTTACAGATAAAGCAAGGGTCTATGAATCAGCAAAACGGTATTATGCCGAGATAATGATGCCTTTCAGGGGCATAATCGAAAAAAATCTCGAAAAGATAAAGAGTCTCGATATTAAAATTATTGCGCCAAGCCACGGCCCATTGTATAACGAACCGAAATTTATCATTGATGCCTACAAGCAGTGGATAAGCGATGAAGTTGAAAATAAGGTTATCGTCGCTTATGTCTCGATGCACGGCAGCACAAAAAAAATGGTTGAGCATCTCGTCGATGCTCTTATGGCCAGAGGCATCGGCGTTCAGCAATTTAACCTCGTTAGCGCCGATATCGGCAAACTTGCCGTCGAGATGGTAGATGCCGCCGGAATCGTATTGGCAAGCCCTACGGTTCTTACAGGCGCTCATCCGGCGGCGGCCTATGCAGCATTTTTAGTTAATGCCCTGCGGCCCAAGACGAAATATCTTGCCGTTATCGGCTCGTTCGGCTGGGGCGGCAGAATGGTTGAACAATTAAAAGGGCTGCTGGCAAACAGTAAGGCCGAAATACTTGAACCGGTCATCATAAAAGGAGAACCGAAGGAACAGGATTTCAAAAAGCTCGATGAGCTGGCTGATAAAATGATATCAAAAATAAAAGATAAAAAATAAAAGATACAGATGAAAGATTAAAAATGGCAAAGCAGTCTAATTTGCTTCAAGTATTTTAACGCTTAAAGGCAAGCGATGATTTTTAATTTTTGATTTGTATTTTTGCTCTTTTATTTTTTATTTTTACTTTATAGTCTTCCCGATGCTGTCGGGATTTTAGATAAAACAATGCGGTGGCCGAAAAAAGCGGCAAAATTTAAAAAGAAAGGGGCTGTTATGGCAAAAAAACTTGAAATTTATAAATGTATGCTGTGCGGGAATATCGTTGAGGTTACTCACGGCGGCGACGGCGAGCTTGTCTGCTGCGGCCAGCCGATGAAACTGTTTGTCGAGAATACAACTGAAGGCGCTAAGGAAAAACACGTGCCGGTAATCGAGAAAATCGACGGCGGATACAAGGTTAAAATCGGCTCTGTCCCTCATCCGATGGAAGAAAAGCACTATATTGAATGGATTGAGTTAATTGCCGATGGAAAAGCATACAGGGAATTTTTATCGCCCGGCCAGAAACCCGAAGCGGTTTTCAAAATCGACGCCGCAAAAGTCAGCGCAAGGGAATATTGTAATATCCACGGCCTGTGGAAAGCGTAAGAATGGTATGAACAGAATTGTTCAGAAATTAAAACTTGTTAAAGAATCCTCAGGCGGTATGCTGATGATAGACCATGAGCCTGGAAAGCGGGTATTTAATCCGCCGGCAAAAAAATAATTTTTAAAAATAATTTAACGGAGTAGATTTATGACAGTAAATTTTACGGCTTTCGAGATTTTTGAAATCGCTGAGCAAATTGAGCGCAACGGCGCAAAGTTTTATCGTGATGCGGCAACCATTTCTGCGGACAAATCTATACAGCGGTTTTTTCTGCAGCTTGCTGCGATGGAGGACAATCATGAGAAGATTTTTGCTCAGATGAGGCAAAATCTTCAGGACGAAACCGATGACACAAAGGTTTTTGACCCCAACAATGAAATGGTTTATTACCTTAAAGCGATGGCCAAAAGTGCCGGCTGGGAAGGGAAAGCGGCGTCTCGTGTCGAATTTACCGGTTCTGAAACGCCGGTTCAGATTATAAAGACGGCTATCCAGGCTGAGAAAGCCTCGATAGATTACTATCTCGGCCTTAAAGAGTTTGTTTCATCGCAGACCGGCAAAAACAAGGTCGATGGGATAATAAAAGAGGAAATGGGCCACGTCGTAACGCTGCAAAAGCATCTCGAACAGTTGGGCAGCTGATTAAAAAGGGATTTTATGGACGCCGGCAAAATAGACCTGGAAGCTTTGTTCCAGTTAAACTATGGAATGTATATAGTCAGCTCCGCAAAGGCCGGTGCCGTCAACTGCTGTATCGCCAATACCGTCTTTCAATTGACTCCACAGCCTCCTGTAGTCGCAGTCAGTATCAGCAAGGAAAACCTGACGCACGAATTTATAAGCGGCAGCGGTCTTTTTGCAGCCTCGGTTCTCGCTGAGGATGCGCCGACAAAATTTATAGGAATGTTTGGTTTTCGGTCGGGCAGGGACCTGGATAAGTTCAAGCAGACAGCTTTTAAAGAGGGCGTAACAGGCTGTCCGATTGTGCTCGAGAATACCACCGGCTACGTCGAAGCTCAGGTTATCAATACGATAGATGTCGGAAGTCATACGTTGTTCATAGGCAAAGTTATCGCCTGTGAGCAGTTCGATAACGGCAAAATCGCTATGACTTACAATTATTATCGCGATGTCAAAGGCGGCAGAACACCGAGAACGGCCGCGACATATCAGGAAGTAAAAAAATCATTAAAATCATCGGAAAAACAAAAAACAACCGTTTCAAAAGGAGATAAAGCTATGAAGTATAAATGTCTTATGTGCGGCTATATTTACGACCCCGCAAAGGGCGACCCCGATAACGGCATTGACCCGGGCACGGAATTTGAGGATTTGCCCGAGAGCTGGGTTTGTCCTGAATGCGGGGCGGCCAAGGATGAATTCGAGCCGGTGGGTTTGGAAGATTAGAAGAAATTGAAAATGGAGCGAATTTGTCCATCAGTTGCCGGTGAGCAGGTATTTTGCGTCGAGTCGCCGGCGCCGCAGTGCGGACTTGTTGTTTTCGGCGCTTCCGGCGATTTGACTAAAAGAAAGCTTATTCCCGCACTTGCGAATCTGTTTAAGAGAGGCTTGCTCTCGGAGGATTTTTTCTTCCTCGGCTGCGGCAGAAAAAAACTCACGGATGATGATTTCAGAAAGATAGCCGCCGATGCGGTTAAAGATATTCTGCCGGCCGCTGGAAAATTTCTGGATGGTTTTCACTACATAAGCGGCGATTACAGCGACAGCGATTTTTATGGTAATATCAAAAAATGGCTTTCTAACAGGGACAAAAAAACCGGCACAATTTTTTATCTTTCTCTGCCGCCGTCGCTGTATCCTCAGGTAGTCGAAAATCTCGGTCGTGCCGAACTTAACAAAGGTGATAATGACTTTGTAAGGCTTGTTGTTGAAAAACCCTTCGGCAGAGATTTACAAAGTGCCCTTGAGCTTAATGATTGTTTAAGCAAATGGTTCAGCGAGGAGCAGATATACAGGATAGACCATTATCTCGGCAAGGAAACGGTGCAGAATATTTTAATGTTCCGTTTTGCCAACTCGATTTTTGAGCCGGTATGGAACAGAGATTACATCGACCATATTCAGATAACCATCGCCGAATCAATCGGCATTGAAACCAGAGGCGGCTATTACGACAAAAGCGGGGCGCTCCGTGATATGTTTGTCAATCATATGCTGAGCATGCTCTCGCTTGTCGCTATGGAACCGCCGGCCTCGTTTGAGGCCGAACATATCCGTGATGAGAAGATAAAACTGCTGCGTGCTATTCGGCCGTTTAATCTTGCGCCGTGGAGCGAGGATATTGTAAGAGGCCAGTATGACGCAGGCAATATTGACGGCAGACAGGTGCCTGCCTATCGGCAGGAAGCCGATGTCGAAAAAAATTCAAAAACCGAAACTTATATTGCCGTAAGGCTTTTCGTCGGTAATTGGCGATGGCAGGGCGTCCCATTCTATTTGCGAACGGGAAAACGGCTTGCCCAGCGCGTTACGGAAATTGCCATAGTATTCAAAAAAGTGCCTCATCTTATGTTTGCCTCGGCAGGGATTGAGCAGTTGCCCGCAAATGTGCTTGTATTAAAGATTCAGCCGCAGGAAGGCATCAGACTTTTCTTTGAAGCAAAAAGGCCGGGTCCGAAATTGTGTATCGGCACTCTCGAACTGGATTTTAATTACGCTGAAATTTTCGGCACAGACCCGCCCGACGCCTATCAGCGGCTTTTGCTTGACTGTATGCTCGGCGACCAGACGCTCTTTACGAGAATTGACGATGTCAGGCTTGCCTGGCAGCTTATTGATGATGTTCTGAACAATTGGCTCCAGCAGGATGCCCAGCCTCCCCTTTATCCGGCAGGCGGCGAAAGTTTCCCGCAGGCAGATACGCTTATTCAGAAAGATGGCAGAAACTGGCGAAAAATTTCGACTCGACCCGGCTCGCCGAAGTCTGAAATGTGATTTTATTTTTTGCCTATTGACATAAAACCGGAATTAAAGAGTATAAATATACAATATTTGGCCGACAAAAATAATTGGATTTGTAGAGTCTGTTTTTCCGTTTAATTTGCCCTATAAAATCGAAGTTTTCAGTTTATTTTTTGGATAATATCGTTTTTTAAGCTAAAAACAGGGTCAGGAAATAAAAAAATTTTCGGTGAATTTTTCAGTAAAATTTTTTTATTTTATTAGGAAGCCAATTATGGCCGATTGCCCCCTGAGATTGCAGACCTTCCATATCCCTAATCCGCATTTTCAGTGCTGATATCCACATTTTTTTTATTTTTCTCTTGATTTTTAAATTGCTCGGTGGTATTATAGCTATTGAAATTTGTAATCGTCATACTGCCCGTATAGGGCTGAAAGGAGGTGCTTGGAATTAGAAGAACTCTCCAAATCAGGCGTGTCTTTTGCGTCTGGTTGTTGATGATGCTTCATTAGCTTGTTCGGTTTCTTTCAAGCAAAATGGTAATGAATGGAAGAAAATAAGAAACCAGAACCAGAACTTCACTGGGTGTGAATCCCGGTGAGAGTTGAGAAAAAAAGAGAATTTGTTTTAATGAGGTAAAAAAATGAAGAAGCTGATTTTAATTTTAGCGATTTTGGTTGTCGCTTCGCCGGCGTTTGCGCTGGATGTCAACATGGTTAAGTTGGCAGGCAATCAGGTCCAGATCCGCTACACAGGCGCTGACGTGAACAATTTGCCTCGTGGCTTTGCATTGGCCTTTGAGGTCAACAGCACTGCTGATGTTTGCGGCATTGGTCAATACAAGAGCGGCGAAAGTGTTGCTGGGACCGATCCATGTTCGAGAGGCTTTGGTATCTATCCGGCAACGATCGTTATCGAGGCTAATATAGTAACAGGCTGGGGCAGCCCGCTTGCGGATAAGAATGATCCGCTGCCGAGTGGCGCAGACCAGATTCTGCCGAGCAAGAACTTTGTTCTTGAGTTCGGCTCATTGTATGCCCCGCCGGGCGATTCTGTTAACGCTCCGGGCGTGGACGGCAATCTGTGCGTCCTCAGTTTTGAGCCTAATGGTGCAACGAGTCTTACATTCAAGATGTATAGCGAAAACGTTTATCGCGGCGGCGTCGTCCTTGAAGACGGCACTACTGCTGATGTCAACAAATCGCTGACTCTCACTTTTGGACCACCGTTACCTGGCAAGGCAACTGTTGTTAGTCCGGGTAATGACACTAACAATATCGCCCGTGATGCAAACATGATTTGGACCGCTGGCTCAGATGCTAATTCGCACCGTGTCTTTTTCGGCCCCAATAGTCTGGCACAAATGGTATTCAAAGTCGAGCAGGCTGGCACGCTTTTTGACCCCAACACAACTCCGGGTTGGTTATTGACTCAGGGCATGCGCTACTATTGGCGTATAGACGAAAAGAATGCCACTGGTACTACAACCGGCGATGTCTGGACCTTCAGAGTACAGGAATGCTACAAGAGTACAGATCCTAACTACTACTCTACTTGGATACTGACTGGCAGACCTAGTTGCTGGTGCTTCAAGAAACAGTGCAGAGGCGATGGTAATGGTTCATCAAGCGTAAACAAACCGGTAACAGCTGCTGACTTGACTAATTTCAAGGCTGGGTTCAACAAGCACATGACCATATTGAGGAATTCAAACGTAGTTGATCAGTATGGTGTACCGGGAGTTTGTGGAGATTACAACCGTACGTCGAGCGTAGGCAAACCGGTAACGGCTGCCGACCTGACTATCTTCAAGGCTTATTACAACAAGGCTAATACGCCTGGAGTGGTTCCGGATTGTGCAAGTACCCACATTAATTTCTGGACGAATTAAAGTAATGTAAATGAAAGTAAAGTGAAATGTTTAATGTAGTAAATAGTTAATGTTAATTAAGGAGGAAAAAAATGAAGAAGTTGTTAGTTTTAGTTTTGGTTCTTGCAATGGCTGTATCGGCCAATGCCTGGGTTCTCAGTTATGATGCAGGCACCGTTACGGCTACAGCAGAGAGCACTGATTTGCCGCTGAATGATATGTATCTTGCTCTGATGGTTGACAGCGCCGGTGTTTTGAGCAGCTTTGGTTCTGATGCAAATGCTCCCGAAAGTGCAGCGAATTTTTCCAACCTGCCAGAGGGTAGCCTGCCATCTCCGTTAGAGACGTTGCAGGGTGAGTTGTGGGTCTTCACAGATTCGAGCGAGCCATATACATACCTCGCTGGTCCGTGGATGCATGCTACTTTTGCTTTTGCTTCAGGTCCTGCAGCATCGACCGTTTCACTGTATCAGTGGTTTGAGGTAGAAGGCACGGTTACTTTCCTGGATGACATCGTTATACCCGAGCCGGCAACAATTGCTCTGCTTTGCCTTGGCGGATTAATGCTAAGGAAGAAAAAATAAGCCAAAGAGCTTAACCGCGGATTTCGCGGATTACGCGGATTTTATTAAGCGTAATATAAGAGGCAGGTTGTTTATACCTGCCTCTTTTTTTGTAACGATAGCCACTAAGGCACAAAGGCACGAAGTTTTATAAGTTATTTGTATTTATTGGAATATTGTATTCCTGGGGCATATAGGCGGATTTATGGGAGATGCGAAAAAATTCGAGCGATTATCTGAAAAAGAGGAGTTAATTGCTGCACAAATAATAGATTCGACATATACGGTTCATAAAAGTCTTGGCCCCGGCTTATTGGAAAAAATTTATGAGACTTGCTTTTGCCACGAACTTGCCAAAAGGAATATCTCATATCAGCGACAGGTAGGTATTCCGATAAAATATGACGGCATTTTGTTTGATGAGGGGCTTAGGCTGGATATTCTTGTTGAAGGACTGGTTATTTGTGAATTAAAGGCGGTGGAGCAGAATAATCCTTTATGGGAAGCACAGCTTTTAAGTTATTTGAGGCTTACCGGCAAAAGGCTGGGGTTTCTTATCAATTTCAACGTCCCAATAATTAAAAATGGCATAAAAAGAATGATATTATAGCTGCGGAAAGGTGCCCGTATGAAGAATAAATGAAAATTAACCCCAAAATTATCTTTGTGTCTTAGTGCTTATAATTTAAATAATTACAACTCTTAGTGTCTTAGTGCCTTAGTGGCTATAAAAATTTTTTCATTTTTAAAAGTTATTGCTATCAAGTTGGAAAAGGAAACTCACTTTAGGATTTAGATATTAAATTTTCTATCTTTAGACGGCAATAGCTCTTTTAACAACTTTAACTTGTGCTACGTAGCGTTCTACGCAGAGTAGCATCGGGGTCGAGAAAACACGCAGTAACAGTTTTAAGTTTTGAGTTCTTAGTTTTTAGTCGTTGAATTATCTCTGTGTTCTCTGTGAGCTCTGTGGCTATATATCGGCTTTAAAACGCGCACCCGCTGCGACGCGCAAACGCGGCGAGAACGTTTAGTTTATGGTGAGCGTAGTCGAACCATAGTAAATTGTGCCTTATTAGGCAAAAAGCATTTAAATTTTTAACCTTTTATTTTTTGGAGACCGAACAATGAAAAAAATGTTAATGTTGATTTTGATTCTGGGAGTGGCTTCTTTTGCTAATGCATGGGTCCTCAGTTACAATTCAGGGACGGTTACGGCTACAGCAGAGAGCACTGATACGCTGACAGATATGTATCTTGCTCTGATGGTTGACTCCCACGGTGTTTTGAGCAGCTTTGGTTCTGATGCAAATGCTCCCGAAAGTGCAGCGAATTTTTGCAACCTGCCAGAGAGTAGCCTGCCATCTCCGTTAGATACGCTGCAGGGTGAGTTGTGGGTCTTCACAGATGCGAGCGAGCCATATGAATACCCCGCTGGTCCGTGGATGCATGCTACTTTTGCTTTTGCTTCAGGTCCTGCAGCATCGACCGTTTCACTGTATCAGTGGTTTGAGGTAGAAGGCACGGTTACTTTATTGGATGACATCGTTATACCCGAGCCGGCAACAATGGCACTGCTCTGCCTCGGCGGTTTGTTCCTTCGTCGTCGAAAATAAAGCTTTTGTTTGACTGATTTTAAAAACCCCGGCTTAAAACCGGGGTTTTTTTATGCTTGAAAAAAGAGCAGTTATCGGATAAAAGCGGTTATCAGGAATTCGGTTATCAGTTATCAGTAAAGATGTCCGCCGGTAGGCGGCTCATTATTCTGACTACTGAATTCTGTATTCTGAATTCTTTTTTAGGGATTAAAATATGAGAAAAGCCATTTCGTTATTTATACTATCTATTTGCCTGTTTTATCTTGCCGGCTGCCAGGAATCCATCGAAAAGGAGAAACAGGAGAAACAGGGTCAGGTTGTTGTCACGCCAGACGGCAAATTCCCGCGTTTTCTTGCAGGAACCTGGAAGGCAGACAAAAATGATTGGCAGATAACCTTTGGCAAAAACGGTAATATATCTTCTATAGTTCATATATTGTGGGCTGAGAAGATAGACCTTGAACAAGGCCAGGGCTATTATTACATAGATGGCCCGGACCCGAACGAAGGCACTTATGCCTATTTTACAATAGGACCGTGCGAAGGAAGCTATGATTCGGCTGCCCGTCAGTTAAAAGTAAAAATTATTATGAATGAGTATGAAATACGGCTGCCGCCCGGGTCTTTGAAAGGCAGGAACGAGGACTATTTCGAAGGAAAAATATCAAAAGATGGAACAAAATGGTATGCGGACTGGCGAAGTTTCGGTTATCTGGATGAGGCCCAACTGCCGGATATAAATGATATAAACGCAAATCCTGAAAAACTGGTTTTTTCTAAAATCGACGCCAAGTAGGTAACTTATTTTGTCGTCTGGCCGGGCTGCTGTCCGGATGAAATATTTTTCATTCCCTGCTGCGCACCGGGATGCTGCGGGTTTATTTTAAGCACTTCATTATACTCGATAGCAGCTTCCTCAAACCGGCCCTGCTTAGCTAAAACGTCACCCAGAATGCAACGCGTAT